>JAYTXO010000390.1:0-1801 GCA_043742905.1 Microbacteriaceae bacterium
CGGGGGCTCACCATTTACCGGGACACCGGCCGAGACGATCATTGCCCGCCTGACCCAAGATCCCGAGGTACCGGCCAGCCTTCCGGCTGGGTGGGCGGCCCTGCTCGAATCGATGACGGCGCGGGATGCCGCCCTGCGTCCGACCGCGATCGTCGCGGCGATGCGCGCCCGCGAACTAGCACCTGAGCTCGACGGTTTCGCACTCCCCGTGGCGCCACCAGCAGCGGATGGAACGGGGCCGACCGAGCGCATGCTGCTCCCAACCCTTCTGCTGCCGGAGGCTGGACGGGTATTGCCCCCGGCCGAAGTGGCGGCGACCGTGGTCTCCTCGAGCGGCCACGTGCCAGTAGCGAAGAAGCACACCGCCCGTACTCGGATAGTCTTCATCGCCGCCGCAATCCTTGCCGCCGGAATCCTCGTCGCTGTGCTCGCGCTCCTGGCGCTGACACATTTGCTGTCTGGCGCATTCGCGCCGGCCACGTCACCCTCGACGACGCCGACGATTTCGGTCGCCCCGGCTGCGAGCCCGACGCCTTCCCAGACTTCAGCGGCGCCAGAAAAGGGGCACGGGAAGGGGCACGGGAAGGGGCACGGAGACTGAACCTTCCCCGCTCTCTGTATGCCGGTGAGGCCTCCAGCTCTTGCGTGGCAGACGCTCGGGGCATCACGCCAAGCTGAGGAACAGCCGCTCGAGCTCCTTGACATCCATTTGGTCGTGCTCGCCACCGTCGACGCAGTCGCGCATCGCGTTAGAGATGATCGCGAAGCCGGCACGGTCGAGGGCCTTGGAGACAGCGGCGAGTTGCGTCACGACTTCACGGCAGTTGGCTTCCGGGCCGATCCTTGCGATCAGAGCATGGAGTTGGCCCTCGGCACGTCTGAGGCGATTGACGATCGATTTCATCGCGTCGGGATCGTGCCCGCCAGAGCTCTGCGTCGCGTGCACCTCGATCACCTTCTGCTCCATGCAATCATTCCGCCGCGGACCGTCACGGAATTCCAGCCGTTGCGGCGGAGCGTTCGGGTTGCCATCGCGGAACGGATGCCAGAGTGACAGATGGTGACCACGGAATCTGATTTGTGGAGTCGTCCGAGAGATCGGTCGAGGGTGTCGAGCGGGATGTGCAGGGCTCCCGTGACATGGCCGGATTTCCACTCTTTCGCTGTGCGAACATCGACGAGTTGCCACCCATCCGCGATCAATTCGCGGGCCCGTTGGACGGAGACGCTGGTGCGCCAGAACAGGCTCAATCTCCCACCTCCGGAAACGCGTCGACACCAGGCGCCGCAGCAAGCCACCCGGGCCCGCGCACCTTGATCAGCTGGGGCGATGGCACTGCGGCGAGTTGCTCTACCCTGAAGCTCAACATTCTTGTGGTCTCCTAGCCGTCCGCCCGCTGTGTCTCCGTAACAATACCCCCCGGGGTATTGTTAACATAAAGGAGATTACATGAAGACGGTCATCGTGGGTGGTGTCGCGGGCGGCATGTCAGCGGCGACCCGGTTGCGGCGCCTGGATGAGGGGGCCGAGATCGTCGTCTTCGAACGCGGCCCGTACGTCTCTTTCGCCAACTGCGGCCTTCCCTATTACGTCGGCGGCGTGATTGGCGACCGGGACGCGCTGCTCCTGCAGACTCCCGAGACGCTGGCAGCACGGTTCCGCCTCGACGTGCGCGTCTCGCACGAGGTGACCTTGATCGATCCCGCGGCGAAGGTAGTGCAGGTACGAGACGTGACCACCGGCACGTTGACCACAGAGGGCTACGACACGCTCGTGTTGGCGGCAGGCGCCAACGCCCGC
>JAYTXO010000391.1:0-1944 GCA_043742905.1 Microbacteriaceae bacterium
CCCTGCGCACGGCAGGGGTCTACGTGCTGGGGTGGGTGCTCCCGGCCCTGATCGCCGCCTGGATCAGCGCGGGCGTTCCGCAGGTGGCCAAGCGCATCAACAGCATCGGGCGCGCCCACCGCGCAGAACGGCAGGCCAGCGAGCTGGAGGCCCAGCGTCGCCAGGGCGCGCGTCTGCTGCACGACACCGTTCTGGCCACGCTCACGCTGCTCGCACACTCCGGGGTCGGCGTGACGCCCGAGGCCCTGCGCCAGCAAGCGGGCGACGACGCCCGACTGCTGCGCCAACTCCGGATGGGCGGCAACCCCACACCAGCGGCCGGCGGCACCGAGACCTCGCCGATCCAGGTCGTCGACGAGCCGGTGCTCGGCACCACACTCGAGTCGGTGAAGCAGCGCTTCGGTCGGATGGGCCTCGAGGTCAGTTGGCACGGGACCGGCCAAGTGCTGCTGCCCAGTCAGACACTGGATGCCTTCCTGCTCGCCCTGGCCGAGTGCCTCGAGAACGTGCGTAGGCACTCCGGAGTCACCCAAGCCCACGTGACCATCACCGACGACGACGCCAAGGTGCGCGCACTCGTCACCGACGCGGGAGTCGGTTTCAACATCGCCGACATCGACGAAGCCAAGCTCGGATTCACGGAATCCGTCGTGGCGCGACTGCGTGACGTTGGCGGCAATGCGCGCCTGTTCTCGGCGCCCGGATCGGGCACGACTGTTGTGCTCGAAGTGCCGAGAGGCGAGGTGGGCGCATGACCTTCTCAGCACCCGAGGAGAACACCCTCGGTGTCGTCGTCGGCAACGCCCGCCGCGCCGTCGGGAACACCGCACGTCGGATCGGCCGCGCCTCCGCCCATCGCGCGAGCCTTGGCACCGCGTTCTTGGGACTCGGCGCCGCGATCCTGGTTGGCCTCCGCGCCGTATACGGGGCGAGCTGGTTTGTCGCGCTTTGGGGCGTCTACCCTCAGCCGCTCGCCGCGGCGGCCGCCTGGATCGTGCTCGCCGCTGTCATCGTCGGCGCCATCGTCACCTCGCGCGTGATCGGCGACCGCCTTCCAGACTGGATGTTCGGCCTCTTCCTCACCGGGTTGCTGGTCGCCGTCGCCCTCGACGTGATCGCGGTGTGGCCGTTGCACGACATCGGTCGCAACGCCACGGCAGCCCTCGCAGCCGGCATGGCCCTCCTGGTGGTTGTCACTTTGCGCGGCTCGACGGAGATCCTGATCGCAGCAGCCGTGCTCGGCGCCGGGCTCGCGGTTGCGATGTTCCTGGACGCCCCGCCGGTGGCCGCTATCACCAGCGACTGGATCGCACCGCAGATCACCGCGATCGCCTCGGCCGTGCTCCCGGCCGTGATCGGCGTCACGATTGTCACAAGCTTCCGCCGGATGGTGCAGGTCGAACTCGACCGCGTGCTCGTGCAGTCCACTGTCTCCGCGCCGCGCTACGCGGTCGGCATGCTCGCCTCCGAGGAACTCGCCCGCCTCGACCTGACAGCCGAGGAATTGCTCGAATCGATCGCCGGCAAGAAGACACCGCTTCCACTCGCGCCGAAGATGGCCTCGGTAGCGGCATCTTTGGCCACCGAGTTGCGTCTGCATCTCATCGAGGGCCGTCGCGAAACCTGGCTATACCACGCGGTCAGCGAGTCCGAGATGCTCGGCAAGGCGGTCACGCTGGCCGACAAGTCGAGCCTCGCCGGACTGCTCGACCCGATCCAGCGCGACGGCTTGCTCGCGGCCGCATGGCTCCTGGTCGGCGACACGCTCACCTCCAACGCGAATCGTACGGTGAGCCTGCAGGTCGGGCCCGTCGTCCCGGGCGACGATCCGGTCCCGAACCACAAAAACCTGATCCCGATCACGATCACGACGACCGGTGTGGCACGGAATCGTGTCGATCCGTCGATCTGGGACGCCCTGGGTCGCGTCGGGCACTACTCTGA
>JAYTXO010000392.1:0-3331 GCA_043742905.1 Microbacteriaceae bacterium
ACGATTCTACCGGCCGGGGCTCGACACGGCCGGGTGGTGGGCGGATGACACAGCTCGGCCATCGCCGGACGGGCGTCCGCGGCATCCCGTAGCCTGACGACGTGACCGACACCAGCGCGCTCGCCGCACCGCTCGCCGCCGCTCCCGCGGATGGGGGCGCGCCCTCAACGCCGGATGCCCCGTGGCCGGTCGCTGTGCTGAACGCCAAGATCAAGGGCTACATCGACCGCCTCGGCACGGTCTGGGCCGAGGGCGAGATCACCCAGTGGGGTGTCTCGGGCGGCAACGTCTACGGCAAGTTGAAAGACCTGCATCACGACGTCACGCTCTCATTCAACGTCTGGTCGTCGACCCGCGCTAAGTTCACCGACGACTTCAAGCAAGGCGACCGCGTGATCGCGCTACTCAAGCCGAGCTTCTGGCCGAAGGGCGGCAGCTTGAGCATGCAGGTCTACGAGCTTCGACACGTGGGCCTCGGCGACCTGCTAGAGCGGCTCGAGCGGTTGCGAAACCAGCTCGCGCGGGAGGGTCTGTTCGGCCCCGAACGCAAGGTGCAGCTTCCCTTCCTGCCCGGTTGCATCGGGCTCATCACGGGCAAGGATTCGGATGCCGAGAAAGACGTGATCCGCAACGCCCAGTTGCGCTGGCCGGAGGTGCGGTTCCGCGTGCGGCACGCCGCCGTGCAGGGCGACCGCGCGGCGGCCGATGTCACGAATGCGATCCGCGAGTTGGACGCCGACCCCGAGGTTGACGTCATCATCGTCGCTCGGGGCGGCGGCGATTTCCAAAACCTGTTGACTTTCAGCGACGAGCAGCTCGTGCGGGCCGCGGCGGCATGCGTCACCCCGCTGGTGAGTGCCATCGGCCACGAGGCTGACCGACCGCTGCTCGACGAGGTAGCCGATCTGCGTGCATCGACGCCGACGGATGCCGCGAAGCGGGTGGTCCCCGACGTCGCCGACGAGCTGGCCCGCGTGCAGCAGGCGCGCGGCCGGATGGCGATGCGCGTGACTGCGCTCGTGACCTCCGAGATCGATCGGATCGGCCACATCCGTTCGCGCCCAGTGATGGCCGACCCGAGTTGGCTGGTTGACACCCGCGCCGAGGAACTTACCCGCTGGATTGCCCGCGGCGCCGAGCTGATCGACTATCGCCTCGAGCGCGCTGGCCTGCAGGTTACCGAGCTGGCGGGCCAACTGCGTGCGCTCTCGCCGAAGCGCACGCTTGAGCGCGGCTACGCGATTGCCCAGCGCGCCGACGGCACGGTGCTTCGCGGTGCGGCGGATGCGCGTGCGGGCGAATCCCTCCTCCTCACCCTCGCGGACGGCAGCGTTCCCACCACGGTGGATCCTGCCCAAAAGCCCGTCAAGTCGCGTGGGTAGACTTTGATCGTGGCCGACAAGACCCCCGCCGTCTCCCTTTCATCGCCCGATCTCTCGGGGTTGAGCTACGAGCAGGCGCGCGACGAACTCGTCCGTGTGGTTAACGAGCTCGAGCAGGGCTCTGCGACCCTCGAGCAATCGCTGGCCCTCTGGGAGCGCGGTGAGGCACTCGCTCGCCGCTGCGAGGAGTGGCTGCTCGGTGCCAAAGAGCGTCTCGACGCCGCCCGCAGTGCGACGGCTCGCAACGCCGCAACCGGCCGCGCAGCCGCCGACTCGTGAGCTCGAGCCAAGGTCCGGGCGGCCCGACAGACAGCGGTCAGGGCGACGGAGGTCAGCGTGACAGAGCTCAGTCAGCACGGGGTCAGGCCGCTACCGACGCGGACGGTCGTCCGATCGTGGCCGAACTGGGGCGCCCAGAGACCGCGCTAGAGACCGCGGATCGCAAGGCCGCATCCCGCCTGGCTCACCGCAGCAACCAGACAACCCTCAATCTCCTGATCGCTCTCGGAGCGTCGCTGCTCGTCGTCTTCCTCATCGTGATTGTCGTCGTGCGACCCGATCAGAACGCGACTCCGAAGAACGTCAACTGGACTTCCGTCGCGCGCGACGCGCAGCAATCCGTCTCGGCGCCGCTCGTGGTCCCGAAGCTGCCGGCCGGCTGGAGCGCCAACCGAGCGCAGCTCGAAGACGCCAAGACCGCAAACGACGGCATCGCCAACTGGCAGATCGGCTTCCTCACCCCGAGCACCCAGTACATCGGTCTCTCGCAGGGGATCGACGCGAATACGAGCTGGGTGGCGACCCGGCTCAAAGACAAGCCGACGACGGCGGAGGCGAGATTCGGCGGGGTCAACTGGAAGGTCTACGACCACCGCACAGCCGACAACCCGGGCAACCTGGCGTATGCGCTGGTCACGACGGTCGGGGCGAGCACGATCGTGCTGGCCGGTACCGCTTCCAACACCGAGTTCGCCACGCTGGCCACCGAGATTGCCGGAGAACTGGGATGACCGGCCGGGGAATGGCGCTGACTCCGGCCGAAGTCTGGCAGGACATGACGCGGGGCAACGAGCGGTTTGTCGCGGGCGCCCCCCAGCACCCGCGGCAAGACGTGGAGCGACGCAAAGAACTCGCTGCCGCCCAGCACCCCAGTGCGGCCCTGTTCGGCTGCAGCGACTCGCGCCTCGCCGCCGAGATCATCTTCGACAAGGGCCTCGGTGACCTGTTCGTCGTGCGCAACGCTGGCCAGGTGATCTCGGACTCGGTCATCGGCTCGCTCGAATACGCGGTCGCCGTACTCGGTGTCCCGCTGATCATCGTGCTCGGCCACGACGAGTGCGGAGCCGTGAGCGCCGCGATCGATTCGAGTCAACCGGATGCCGCCCCCCTCCCCCCGCACATCGCCCGCCTCATCGCGCCGATCGCACCCGCCGTTCGGCGTGTGATTGCGCAGGAGGAGCTGGCACCCGGGGAGCGTCCCGACGGTTCGGAGGTCGGCCGCGAGCACCTGCGCGACACCGTAGGCGAGCTTCTGGAGACTTCGGAACTGATCAGCGCGGCGGTCGCCGCGGGTACGCTGGCTGTCGTCGGAGCGAACTACCGTCTTGCCGAAGGGCGCGTCGTTCCCGACGTCGTGATCGGCTTCCTCGCCTCCAGCTGACCATCCCGCTATCAATAGAACCAGCAGCCAGGAAAGGCACGCCGACGTGAGCAGCGCCCCGCAGGAGTACCGGATCGAACACGACACCATGGGCGAGGTGAAGGTGCCGATCGACGCTCTGTACGGCGCGCAGACCCAGCGTGCCGTCGAAAACTTCCCGATCTCCGGATCGGGCCTCGAGCCGGGCCAGATCGTCGCCCTCGCGCGCATCAAACGCGCCGCCGCCCTCGTCAACAAGGAGCTCGGCACCGTGTCGGGCCCGATCGCCGACGCGATCGTGGCCTCTGCC
>JAYTXO010000393.1:0-4825 GCA_043742905.1 Microbacteriaceae bacterium
CGCGCGTTCAGCGATGCCGAAGAGCTGCCGGCGCATGGAGACGCGGTGGACGCGCGGTTCGCCGAGTAGGCAGTCCGCCTCCCAACTTCTGCCGCGTTCGCGCTTTATCCTGGGCACATCATGTTCTGCCCCTTCTGCCGTTTTCCGGACTCGCGCGTCATCGATTCGCGCACCAGTGATGACGGTCTCGCGATCCGCCGCCGCCGTCAGTGCCCGCAGTGCGGCCGCCGTTTCAGCACCACCGAGACCGCGAGCCTCAGCGTCATCAAACGGAGCGGGATCGTCGAGTTGTTCAGTCGGGAGAAGATCATCTCGGGGGTGCGCAAGGCCTGCCAAGGGCGTCCAGTGAGCGATGCCGATCTGGCACTGCTCGCGCAGAAAGTCGAGGAGTCGATCCGCGCGACCGGGGTTTCTCAGATCGAGGCCAACGACATCGGTCTCTCAATCTTGCCGCCGTTGCGGGAACTCGATGAGGTCGCGTATCTGCGTTTCGCCAGCGTCTACCAGGGTTTCGACTCGCTCGATGACTTCGAGGCTGCCATCACGCTTCTGCGTGTTGAGCATGCGGTAGAGCTTGCTGACGGTGATCACTCCGAGTAGGCAATATCGTGGTACCGGTATGTACCGCATCCTGTTCCGCCTCGTCCTGTCGCGCTTCGACCCGGAGTTCGCGCACCACCTGGCCTTCCTGGTTATCCGGATCCTGCCCGCCATCGGCCTGGGCGCGCTCATTCGTCGTACCACTCGCCCAGACCCGCGGCTCGCGGTCAGGACTCTCGGGTTGACCTTCCCGTCCCCGTTCGGCGTCGCCGCCGGATTCGACAAGGATGCCCGCGGCATCCGCGGGCTCGGGCAACTTGGCTTCGGTCACGTTGAGATCGGAACGGTAACGGCGCACGCGCAGCCGGGGAACCCGAAACCGCGGCTGTTCCGCCTGATCCCGGATCGCGCGATCATCAACCGCATGGGCTTCAACAACCACGGGGCGGCGGCCGTGGTGCCGCGCCTGGAGCGCGAGAGGCGGCGCAGCATCCGTCCGATCATCGGGGTCAACATCGGTAAGAGCCGCGTGGTCGAGGTCGACGACGCGATTCCCGACTATCTCGAAAGCACTCGGCTCCTCGCGCCGCACGCGGACTATCTGGTTGTGAATGTGAGTTCGCCGAACACGCCGGGCCTGCGCGGCCTGCAGGAACTCGACAAGCTGGCTCCGCTGCTGGAGGCGGTTCGCGACGCCGCCGCGGTGTCCCGAACCGGAGGAGTTCCGGTACTGGTCAAAATTGCCCCCGACCTCAGCGACGATCAGGTGCTGAAGATCGCCGAGCTGGCGGTCCGGCTCAAGCTGGCGGGCATCGTCGCCACCAATACGACCCTGTCGCGCGAAGATCTCCGCACGGCCCCGTCCGTCATCGTGGCCGCGGGCGCTGGGGGACTCTCGGGCCCCCCGGTGGCAGCCCGCGCGCTCGAGATCCTGAAGTTGCTGCGCGGGGCGGTGCCCGCGGAGCTCTGCCTGATCTCGGTGGGCGGTGTCGAATCCGGAGCGGATGTCGCAGCGCGCCTGGCCGCGGGAGCCACCCTCGTGCAGGGCTACACGGCCTTCCTCTACGAGGGGCCGTTCTGGGCGGCGTCCATCAATCGCGATCTAGTCACACCGGCAATCGCGATCTAGTCACCACGGCGCACGACTAGCCGATTCTGGCAAACGGTGGGGACGGGTTAGCCCGGGTACTGCCCGCGCTTGACTTGTGGCTTCGGCAACCGCATCGGCCGCAACTGGATGGCGCGCATGAAGGCGTACCACCGCACGCCCTTCTCGACTTTTTCTCTGCCGCCGAACTTATCGGCGAGACCCTTGCTGACCCGCACCCCTAAGTAGAGCCCATCGGCGACGACCAGGATGATGACGCCCCAGACGGCGATGAGGGCGATGCTGGAGTACTGGAGGGGCAGGAAGTAGCTGAGGATCACAAGCACCAGGATCGGCATCAGTGCCTCACCGAGGCTGAAACGCGCGTCCACGAAATCACGGACGAAACGCTTCTGCGGACCCTTGTCGCGAGCCTGGAGGTACTTCTCCTCACCACGGGCCTGACCGACGCGGGCGCGGTCGCGCTGTTCGGCCAACTGCTCACGGGATTGGCGGGCGGCGAGGCGCCGGTCGCTCGGAACCAGGGGCTGCTTGCGGGCGGCCTCCTGCTCCTTGCGGGTTGGCGTCGCGCGGCCCTTCGTCGCAACAGTTTCGACGGCGATCTCCGGTGCGGGAGTCGGCTCGGTCTTGGGGGTCTTGGCCACGGTTTCGGTCCTTGCTCTCGTCTGGTGTTTAGAATACCCGCATGGCATCGCACGACGCTTCCGAGTCCTCGTTATCCACCACCGTTCACGCCGAAGAACTTCGGGATACAGTGCAGGCCGGGTTGCCCGTCGCCATCGCCGAGCTGTCCTCGTTAGTGCGAATCCCGTCAGTGTCCTGGGACGGGTTCGACGTCGCCGAGGTGCGCACGAGCGCCGTGCGGGTGGCGGAGCTCGCTCGCGAGACAGGCGTGTTCGATACCGTCGAGGTCATTCAGGAACCCATTCCCGCGGACGCCCCATCAGGAGCCGGCCAACTCGGTGGGCCGGCGGTCCTCGCCCGTCGCGCCGCGCGCAACGGCAAGCCGACGGTGCTTCTGTACGCCCATCACGATGTGCAACCAGAGGGGGATGAGGCGCACTGGGAGTCGAAGCCCTTTGAGCCCACACTTCGCGGTGACCGTCTGTACGGACGCGGCACCGCGGATGACAAGGCCGGCGTGATCACGCACGTTGCCGCCATCCGCGCCCTGCAGTCGGTGCTCGCCGCCGCGGAGCCGGGTGCTGAGCCTGAGCTCGGCATCGTGTTCTTCGCCGAGGGCGAGGAGGAGTTCGGCTCGCGGTCCCTCCCGGCGATCCTCGAGAAGTACCACGAGCAGTTGGCCGCCGACGTGATCGTCGTCGCCGACGCGGGAAACTGGGATCTCGTCTCGCCCGGTCTCTGCGTCGCGCTTCGTGGCGCGGTCGCCTTCAACCTGCGCGTTTCCACTCTCGACCACGCCTCGCACTCCGGGATGTTTGGAGGGCAGGTGCCGGATGCAATGCTGGCGACCGTCAAACTTCTCGCGACCCTCTGGAACGAAGACGGCTCGGTTGCCGTGAAGGGGCTGACTACCCACCACGCGGAGACCCCCGAGTACGGCGAGGAAAAGCTGCGCGAAGAGACTGGTCTCCTCAAGAGCGTCGATCCGATCGGCACCGGCGATATCTTGTCCCGGGCCTGGTACCAGCCCTCGATTTCGGTGACCGGCATCGACGCTCCGAGCGTCAAGAACGCGTCGAACACTCTGATTCCGAGTGTGCGGGTGCGGGTGAGTGCGCGTGTCGCACCGGGCCAGTCGGCGCGCGAGGCCTACGACCTCCTCGAGGCGCACCTGCTCGAGCACGCACCATTTGGCGCCCACCTCGAGCTCGAGGACCTGGATCTCGGTGAGGCGTTTCTTGTCGACACCAGCGGTTGGGCTGCCGAAGACGCGCTCGAGACCATGCGGGAGGCCTACGGTGCGCCGGCGGTCGAGGTGGGATCGGGCGGCTCAATCCCGTTCATCGCCGACCTGGTGGCGCGGTATCCGCACGCTCAGATCCTGATCACCGGTGTAGAAGACCCGGACACCCGGGCCCACAGTCCGAACGAGTCGCTGCATCTGCCGACGTTGCACCGGGCCATCCTGGCCGAGGCGTTGCTTCTTGCTCGCGTGAATGCGCGCACGCTCTAGTCGGCGAATCCGCAGCCCCTCGACGTACACTAAGTCTCATGTCAGACACGATGATCGCCACCGAGACCACCGAGCCGACCACGCACGGCGTGAAGCTCTCCGACATCGCCGCGGGCAAGGTACGCAGCTTGCTCGAGCAGGAGGGCCGAGATGACCTCCGTCTTCGTGTTGCTGTGCAGCCCGGCGGATGCTCCGGGTTGATCTATCAGCTCTACTTTGACGAGCGCCTGCTCGACGGGGACACCACCGCCGACTTCGACGGGGTCGAGGTGGTTGTCGATCAAATGAGCGTGCCTTATCTTGACGGTGCTTCCATCGACTTCGAGGACACCATCCAGAAGCAGGGCTTCACCATCGATAACCCGAATGCTTCTGGCAGCTGCGCATGTGGAGATTCTTTCCACTGATTCGGTCTTTTCACATGGCTTTCCAAGGGTCCTCACCGGAAGGTGGGGGCCCTTCGTCGTTGTAGACTGAGGTACATAATCAACCCCACTTTTAAGAGGTCTCAGGTGCGCTCCAACCGCCCCCACGCTAAGCCGTCGGTGAATCGGCGGTCCGCAGTGAATCGGCTCCGTCGGTCCCGACTCTCGCGGTGGGCCATGCCTCCGCTTGTCGGATTCGTCGCCATTGTCCTTGCTGGCTGCTCGCAGCAGCAGTTGGCTGGCTTCCTGCCCGGTGGGCCCGGCATCACCAACCACACCGACCGGGTAACAAGCCTCTGGGTCAACTCCTGGATCGTGCTGCTGGCAGTCGGTGTCATCACCTGGGGCCTGATCATCTGGGCCGCGGTCGTCTACCGCCGCCGCAAAGGCCAGACCGGCCTGCCTGTGCAGCTGCGCTACAACCTCCCGATTGAGATCTTCTACACGGTCGTCCCGCTCATTCTGGTGCTCGGATTCTTCGCCTTCACGGCTCGCGATCAAGCGGTCATCGAGACCAACCCAGGCAACCCTGACGTCAAGGTCGAGGTCTTCGGTAAGCGCTGGTCGTGGGACTTCAATTACCTGGACGAGAAGGTCTACTCGTCAGGCGTACAA
>JAYTXO010000394.1:0-10910 GCA_043742905.1 Microbacteriaceae bacterium
GGGCGTCCCGTCGGTCCCGCTCGCGCAACTGCGAGGCCGTGGAGGCGGCGTCCGGCGAGAGTTCGGCGGACCGCCTGGCAATCCTAACGTCTTCCGCGGCGGTCAGAAGGATTCTCACCTGAGCGTCCGGGGCGACCACTGTCGTGATGTCCCGGCCTTCGACTACGATTCCGGCGCGGTCGGTGCTCCGGATCAGCCGCCGGAAGGTCTTGTTGAGCGCCTCGCGAACCTCTGGGATCCGCGCCACATCGCTGACCACCGCCGTAATCCTCGACTCCCGGATGGCATCAGTGACGTCTGCACTGGCACCGTCCACCTGCACACGCACGATCGTCGACGCCCCGTGCACCTCGGTCGTGTAGTGGAAGGTCTGAAGCAGCGCGACGACGGATGCGACATCCGTGAGCTCGATTCCGCGCTCGAGGCCGAGCCAGGTGAGCGAGCGATAGGCGGCACCGGTGTCTAGGAACGCGTACTCAAGAGCGACCGCGACCGCCTTGCTGACGCTCGACTTCCCGCTGCCGGCCGGACCGTCGATCGCGACGACAATGGGGCCATCGATCGGGCCATCGAGGGACTCGGCGCTCACCGTTCCGCCTCGGCGAGGGTCCAGCCGCGCGCCTCGAGGGCCGCGGCTAACCGGTGAGCGGCCTCGGGCAGCACATCGATTTCGGCGAATCCGACCTGCGCACCTGGGGAGTGCTCCAGCCGGAAGTCCTCGAGGTTCACCCCCTCCTCGCCGATCTCGGTGAGCAGGCGAGCGAGCTGACCTGGCTGATCGTCAACCTTCACGATCAGGGCCGCGTAGCGGTCGTCCCTCCCGTGTTTCCCAGGAATCCGGGCGACACCCTGGTTTCCGGCGGCCAGCGTTTCGGCGATACGACGCGGAGCCCCGGATGCCGCGGGCTCATCCAGTGCGGCGATGACCGCATCCAGATCATCGCGGTAGTCGTGCAGCACGCGAGCGACCGGGTGCGCGTTGGCACCCAGGATCTGCACCCACAGCTCGGGGTTGCTGCCCGCGATGCGAGTGGTGTCGCGTAAGCCCTGGCCGGCGAGGCCGACAGCAATATCGGGCGCGTCGCGCAAACGGGCGGCGAGCAGCGAGGCGATCAACTGCGGCACGTGGGAGACGAGCGCAACGCTGCGGTCGTGCTCTTCGGCAGTCATCCGCACCGGGCTCGCCCCGAGTTCGATCGCCAGGTCTTCCACTATCCGGTACTGCTCGGGCGAGTTCGCGTCGATCGGCGTGATCACCCATGGGCGGCCGAGGAACAGGTCGGCGCGCGCTGAGACAGCTCCCCCGCGTTCACGTCCTGCCATTGGGTGCGAGCCGAGGTAACGAGAAGTGTCTGCGCCAGCCGCGGTGAGTTCGGCCAGGATCCCGGCTTTTACGCTCGCGACATCCGTGACGAGTGCCGCCGGGTTCGCGACGAGCTCGCGCGCAATGACCACCGCGGCAAGATCTGGAGGAACTGCGACGATCACCAGACTCGGCTCGTCATCGGGCGTTGCGGCACGACCCGCGCCGTAGTCCACTGCGAGAGTCAGATTGGCGCGTGAGGTGTCGGCCAGAATCACGTCAAGGCCGCGCTCGCGCAGGGCGAGACCGATCGAGGCGCCTAGCAAGCCGGCGCCGACGATGCGCACCTGTCCACGCACGCGTGCCGCACTCATTCCGAATCGTCCTCAAAGTCACTGTCGAGGCCATTGTCGACGCCGTTGATAACGCTGCCGACGCCGCGCGGATGCCCCGGCTCCCGCGACAGCGTGAGCAGCAGGCCGAGCTCGGCTCGCGTCAGATCACGAGCGCGGCCCACGCCGAGCGTCCCGAGGTGGAGCGGTCCGAACTGCCGTCGTACCAGCTCGAGCACCGGGTGCTCCACCGCGGCTAGCATGCGTCGCACAATCCGGTTCTTACCCGAATGCAGCGTCAACTCCACGATGCTCTTGCCGCGTGACGGCTCGCCGATGACGCGGGCACGGTCGGCCGCGATCACGCCGTCCTCGAGCTCGATCCCGGCTTCGAGCTTACGGAGCGCGTTCGGGTACACGACCCCTTCCACCGTCGCGACGTAGGTCTTCGTGACGCCGAACGACGGATGCGCAAGCACGTGGGCGAGTTCGCCATCGTTAGTGAGCAGCAGCAGGCCACTCGTGTCGGAGTCGAGCCGACCAACGTTGAATAGCCTGTCGGGGTACTCGTCGGTGTACTCGCGCAGGTCGCGGCGTCCACGATCGTCGGCCAGGGAACTCACCACCCCGGTCGGCTTGTTGAGCATCACGTACCGCTTGTCGGGATCCAGTTGCACGGCGCTGCCGTCCACCGCCACCTTGTCGACCAGCGGATCAACGCGCGAGCCGAGCTCGGTCACCACCTCGCCGTTCACAGTCACCCGGCCGGCCACGATCAACTGCTCACTGACGCGACGGGAGGCGACGCCAGCAGCAGCCAGCACCTTCTGCAGGCGCTCGCCCTCTGTTGACAGTTCGGTCATGCGCTCATCGCTCTCATCGAACGCTGAAGACGTCGTCGAAGCCGTCGGAGCCGTCTTCGAGCAGCGGCGAGATGAGCGGCAGCTCGTCGAGCGTGTTAATTCCGAGCTGCACCAGCAGCAGCTCGGTTGTGGCGTAGTGGATCGCGCCAGTCTCGCTGTCGGTGTATGCCTCGGTGATCAGTCCGCGTCCGAGCAGGGTGCGCACAACAGAGTCCACATTGACCGCGCGGATCGAGGCAATCGCGCTGCGGCTGATCGGCTGCTTGTATGCGATCACGGCGAGCGTCTCGAGCGCCGCCTGCGAGAGCTTGCTCGGATTCTGGGTGAGCACGAAGTCGCGCACCAGCTCGTCGTGTACGGCCCGCACATACAGGCGCCAGCCGCCGCCAACCTCGCGCAACTCGAAGCCGCGCCGCACCCCGCCATTCCCGCCGTCGTAATCGGCGATCAGACGCTCGATCGACTGGCGGACGGCCGGAACGGGTGAACTCAACGCCGTCGCTAGCGACACCAGCGACTGCGGATTGTCCGCGACTAGGAAGATCGCCTCAAGGGCCCGCTCGAGATCAACGACCGATCCAACAGCTGGCTCTCTCGGCGTGTCGCGATCGTCGTCGTTCGGTTCCGACACGCGGTCCGTGTTCCTCAACCGGCTCTCCACCTCAGGCATCGTAGTCGGCTCCCAGGGTGGCTAGTTGCTCGTCGCTCCAGTGCTGCGCCGTCCAGCGCAGGGTGAGATCCCCGAGCGGCTCCAATTGTTCGAAGCTGATCGCCGCGTGGCGGTAGAGCTCCAGCACGGCGAGGAAGCGCGCGATCACCACGCCCTTAACGTCGGCGCCTGCGATCAGTTGACGGAAGCTAACCGGGCCGTTCCCGGCGCGCAGCAACGCCACAACGTGGGCCGCCTGCTCCCGGATGCTGACCAGCGGCGCGTGCAGATGGTCGAGTCCAACGACAGGGATCTCCCGCGGCGCGAAAGCCAGCGCGGCGAGTGCGGCAAAGTCGTCGGCCGTCAGCATCCAGACCAGCTCCGGCTTCTGCTGGCGGTACTTCTCCTCGAGCCGAACCGAACGAACGTGCCGAGTAGATTCCTCCTCGAGTCCCGCGGCAAACCAGGCGGCAGCCTCCTTGAAGGCCCGATACTGCAAAAGCCTCGCGAAGAGCAGGTCGCGCGCTTCGAGGAGGGCGACGTCTTCGGCATCGACGAGTTCACCCTGCGGAAGCAGCCCGGCGACCTTGAGGTCGAGTAGGGTCGCGGCGACCACCAGAAATTCACTGGCTTGGTCGAGCTCTTCCTCGGAATCCAGGCGGTGCAGGTAGGAGATGAACTCTTCTGTCACGGTGCTGAGCGAGACCTCGGTGATGTCGAGCTCGCGCCTCGAGATCAGTGAGAGAAGCAGATCGAACGGTCCGTTGAAGTTGCTCAAGCTGAGCGAAAAGCATACGGGGGCCGGTGCGGCGTCGGTGGCGTCTCCCGCGATGACCTCTTCCGTGCTCGCCACGCTAGGCGACGGCGCCACGGACGATCAGCTCTCGGGCCACCGAGCGATACGCCGCGGCGGCAGCATGATCGGGGGCGAAGGTATTCAACGGTGCGCCAGCGACCGAGGCATCGGGAAACTTCACGGTGCGGCCGATCACGGTCTCGAGCACACTGTCGCCGAAGGCCTCGACGACACGCTCGATCACTTCCCGGGAGTGCAGGGTGCGCGGGTCGAACATGGTGGCCAGGATGCCATCCAGCTGGATCACCGGGTTCAGCCGATCGCGCACCTTCTCGACCGTCTCCACCAGGAGCGCGACCCCGCGCAGCGCAAAGTACTCGCATTCGAGCGGAATCAGCACGCCGTGTGCGGCCGTCAGCGCGTTAACGGTCAGCAGCCCGAGCGAGGGCTGGCAGTCGATGAGAATCACGTCGTAGCGGTCCGACACTTGACGGATCACGCGCGCCAGGATTTGCTCGCGCGCCACCTCGTTGACCAGGTGGACTTCGGCGGCCGAAAGATCGATGTTGGCGGGGATGATGTGCAAACCCGGCGTCGCGGTCTCGACGATCGCGCTCGAGACGTCTTTCACCGTGCCGAGCAGCAGGTCGTAGATCGTGGTCACGTCGTGGGACTGGACCCCGAGACCCGCGGTCAGCGCGCCCTGCGGATCGAAGTCGATCGCAAGCACCCTGCGGCCGTAGGCGGCGAGTGAGGCGCCCAAGTTGATCGCAGTCGTGGTCTTGCCGACGCCACCCTTTTGGTTGCAGAGGGCGATGATCCGGGCCGGGCCGTGAGACTTGAGCGGCTTCGGCTCCGGGAACTCGCGCAGAAGACGACCAGTCGGGCCGAGAATCGGAGATTCCATCCCCGGCAACTCGGTGGCATTCTCACGCTGCGCCGTCATGGGTCGAAGTCTATGGCTGGCGTTTCTGAGGCCTCGACGGCGCGCGTCAAGTACAGGTTGAAGGTTGGCATCTCGCTGATTGGTAGGCCGCTGGTGTCGCTGCGAGGGCAGAGATCCCTTTGGTCAAGGCAGAGCGCGCGCCCTCGGATGAGCCGTGACATACACATCCCGCAGCGCATCTGCCGTCACCCGCGTGTAGATCTGCGTTGTGGCCACGCTGGCATGCCCGAGAAGCTCCTGCACCACGCGCACATCCGCGCCGCCCTGCAGCAGATGGGTCGCGAAAGAGTGCCGCATACTGTGCGGTGAGAGATCGAGATCCAGCTGCGCCCGCTGACCTGCACTCCGAATCACGAGCCACGCACTCTGCCGTGACAGTCGTGCCCCGCGCATCCCGAGAAACAGCGCCGGGGTGGCCCGTCCACGTGCAGACAGCACCGGACGCGCCCGAACCAGATAGGCGTCTAACGCCGCACGGGCGTAGCTGCCAACCGGGACGATCCGCTGCTTGCCGCCCTTACCGAACAGACGCACCACCTCGGGCGTTCCCTCATCGCCAATCAGGTCGTCGACGTTGAGGCCGACCGCCTCCGAGACCCGCGCACCAGTCGCGTAGAGCAGTTCGAGTAGGGCTTTGTCGCGAACTCGATCGAGCTCCTCGCCGTCGGTCGCGGCGAGCAGACACTCGACCTGCTCGATCGTCAGCGCCTTCGGCAGACGGCTGGGCAGCTTCGGCGGGCTGACCTCCACGGCGGGATCCGCCTCCAGCTCACCCTCGTCCACGAGAAAGCGAGTAAAGCCGCGCACCGACGACAGGGCGCGCGCCACCGAGGAGGCCGCAAGCGGCTGCGGTCGCTCGCGCAGACTGCGGGCGTAGGCCGTCACGACGGGAGTCGTGATCTGCTCGGGCTCGGTCAATTGCTGCTCGGCAAGCTCGGCCAGAAAGCCGCAGAGATCGCGACGGTAGGCCACAACCGTGTTCGCCGAGCGTCCGCGCTCGATGCCCACATGGCGGAGGTAACGGCTCAGCTGGTGCTGCAGAGCCGAGTTAGCCGCGTCGGGCATGGGCGGCAAGCACCGCGACGATCAGGATCGAGTTACGCAGCTTCCCGGCGAGCACCGCATCGACTACCTCCTGCAGAGGGGTCCAGCGGACGATGATCTCGGCTTCCTCCTCGGTACGGTCGAAGATCGGCGTCGCCGTCAGCCCCTCTGCGACATAAACGTGCAGCAGCTCGTTGCTGCCGCCCGGCGAGGTGTGGAAGCTCAACAGTTCGGTCCAGTGGGATGCCGAGAGATCCACCTCCTCAGCGAGCTCGCGCTGTGCGGCCAGGAGCGGTGGTTCCCCGGGGACGTCGAGCAGACCGGCCGGAAGCTCCCACTCCCGCTCGCCGATCGGATGCCGGTACTGGTTGATCAACAGCACCCGGTCGTCGGCGTCCATGGCCAGGACCGCGACGGCCCCGCTGTGATCCACGAACTCGCGCACAACGTCATGGCCGCCGAGAGTGAAGGTGTCGCGTCGGACATCCCACACCTTGCCGTCGAAGGCAAGCTCCGAGCGCGTCACCGGCGCGGGATCGCGTAGATCGGCGAGCGGGCAAGTGCTCAACGCGGCACGCGCAGTGGCATCCGCTTCCGCAGCCTGTGCCATCGCGCTCAGACCTCGGCGGGCTCGACGACGCCAGCCGACTCGACTTCGAGTCGCGGAGCGGACTCGACTTGGTCGAGATGCGGCGCCTGCTCGGCGGGGAGCGCGCCCGGCTCAGCGACCTCGAACAAACGCGAGGCACGGCTGCGTTCGAGGGCCGCGGCGATCAGACCGCGAAACAGCGGGTGCGCGCGGTTCGGACGCGAGCGCAGCTCGGGGTGCGCCTGTGTGCCCACGTAGAACGGATGCACCTCGCGCGGCAGTTCGACGTACTCTACGAGGGATCTGTCGGGCGAGACTCCGGAGAAGACCAGCCCGGCCTGCGAGATGCGATCGCGGTAGTGGTTATTCACCTCGTAGCGGTGGCGGTGGCGTTCGGAGGCCGCGCTCGCCCCGTACAGCTCGCCGACGATCGATCCTGGCTCCAGTACGGCCTCGTACAGGCCGAGCCGCATTGTGCCGCCCAGGTCGCCGTGGTCGATGATCTCGACTTGCTCAGTCATGGTCGCGATGACGGGGAACTCGGTGTCCGGGTCGAACTCGGAGCTCGAGGCGCCCGGCAGCCCCGCCTTGTTGCGCGCGTACTCGATGACCATGCACTGCAGGCCGAGGCAGAGGCCCAGCACCGGGATGCGGTTCTCGCGAGCGAACCGCAGCGCACCCAGTTTGCCTTCGATGCCCCGCACACCGAATCCGCCCGGCACGCAGATTCCGTCGACCTCTGCGAGCTGCTTCGCGGCGCCCTCCGGCGCCTCGCACTCATCCGATGGCACCCAGCGGATGGTGACCTTCGTCTCGGCCGCGAATCCTCCCGCCTTCAGCGCCTCGGTCACCGAGAGGTAGGCGTCTGGCAGATCGACGTATTTGCCGACCAGCGCGATAGTGACCTCGTGCTTGGGCTCGTGCACGGCCGTAAGCAACTCCTGCCAACCGTCCCACTCCACCTCGCCTGCCTTGTCGAGGCCGAGCTGCTCGATGATGTAGGCGTCAAGGCCCTGCTGATTCAGCATGGTCGGGATGTCATAGATACTCGGCACGTCTACCGCATTCACAACCGCTCGCTCGTCAACATCGCACATGAGCGCGATCTTGCGCTTGTTGGGCTCCGAGACGATTCGGTCGCTGCGCAACACCAGGGCATCCGGCTGGATGCCGATGGAGCGCAATGCGGCGACCGAGTGCTGGGTGGGCTTGGTCTTCTGCTCCCCCGATGCGCCCATGTACGGCACAAGGGAGACATGGACGAAGAACACGTTGCTGCGACCGAGCTCGTGGCGCACCTGCCGCGCGGACTCGATGAACGGCTGCGACTCGATGTCGCCGACGGTTCCACCGATCTCGGTGATGATCACGTCGGGGGCGGGCGAACCGTCCGCGGCAGGCTGGGCCTGCAACCGCATCCGACGCTTGATCTCGTCCGTGATGTGCGGGATGACCTGGACAGTATCGCCCAGGTATTCGCCACGACGCTCGCGCTGGATGACGCGCGAGTAGATCTGCCCGGTGGTGACGTTGGCCGCCTGGTCGAGGTTGATGTCGAGGAAGCGCTCGTAGTGACCGATGTCGAGGTCAGTCTCGGCACCGTCATCGGTGACGAAGACCTCGCCGTGCTGGAACGGGTTCATCGTTCCCGGGTCGCCGTTCAGATACGGATCGAGCTTCTGCATCACGACGCGGAGCCCGCGTGCCGTCAAAAGATTGCCCAAGCTCGCAGCCGTGAGGCCTTTGCCGAGGGACGAAACAACACCCCCGGTGACGAAGATGTGCTTGGTTACGACAGTTCCCGGATTGACCACCACGGGATTCCACCATATCTCAGAAACGGAGCCTGCCGCCGGGACACTCCGCGCTGCTGGGCCAGCAACCTCCTCGGTCGTCGGTTCTCAACCGATGTGCTGCGCGTTCTCGAGCAGCTCCCGTGCGTGCTCCAGCGCGACGGCCGAATCCGGCGAACCGCTGAGCAGTCGTGCCATTTCGGCCGCCCGCTCCTCGCCGTGTACGAGCCGCACGTTGGACGCTGTGACCGATCCGTCGCTGCCCTTCTCGACCACCAGATGGTTGGTCGAGAACGCCGCTACCTGCGCCAGATGGGTCACCACGATCACCTGCGAAGTCAGCGCGAGCCGAGCCAGACGTCGCCCGATCTCTGTGGCGCTCGCCCCGCCGACGCCGGCATCCACCTCATCGAAGACGAAGGTCGGCACCGGATCGGTGGCCGCCAGCACGACCTCGATGGCGAGCATTACCCGCGAGAGCTCGCCGCCCGAGGCCCCACGGGCGAGCGGGCGCGGTTCGCTACCGGCATGCGGCTGGAGCAAGATCGACACCGAGTCGCGGCCGGTGAGACCAAGTTCGCGATCCTCCACCTCGATCTCGAGACGCGCATCCGGCATCGCGAGGGCCCCGAGCTCCTCCGTGACCTGCTGGCCTAGCTGCTTGGCGGCCGCGCGACGCAAGGCACTCAGCTGCTCGGCGAGTTCGTCGACTCGACGGCGATCGCTGGCGACCACATCACCCAGTTGCAAGATGCGGTCGGCATCGCTGTCGAGCTCCACCAGCCGGCTGCTGCCCATCTCGAGGTAGTCGATGACCGCATCAACGTTCGGACCGTAGCGCCGGGCCAGCGCGCTGAGGGTCGCGCGCCGCTCCTGGATGCCCTCCAACTCACGACCGCCGTCCGCATCCAGCGAGCCGAGATAGCTGGCGAGCTGCCCAGAGATCTCGCCAAGCGCGAAAGAGGCGTCTCCCAGTGCCTCGACGATTGGTTCGAGGGCGGGATCGTGGCTGACGACGCGATCAAGTGCGCGGCGGGCACCATTGACACGCGAGATCGCATCGGTCGTCTCATCCGAGAAGTAGGCAGAGACCGCCTCCTGCGCCTCGGCCGCAGCGAGCCTCAGGTCCTCGAGATTGCTCAACCGCTCGGACTGCTCAGCCAGCTCGACGTCCTCGCCGCGGCGGGGAGCGGCCGCCTCGATTTCGTCCATCGCGAGTCGCAGTTCATCGGCTTCGCGGGCCCGCCGATCGCGCTCTGCGAGCAGCACGTCAAGTTCGCCGAACTGGGTCTGCCAACGTCGAAAAATATCCTGATAGTCGCCAAGCACTGCGGCGAATCCGGGGCCAGCGAAGCGATCGAGGGCCTCGCGTTGAGCGGTGGCGGAGCGCAGACGGATCTGCTCAGACTGCCCGTGTACGACGACGAGCTGCTCCCCAATCTCGCCGAGCACGCCGACCGGCGCCGTGCGTCCACCGACGGTGGCGCGACTGCGCCCCTCGCTCGAGACCGAACGACTCAGGATGAGCTGAGCACGCCCCCCGGGAACGGAATCCAGGTCTCCCCCGGCGTCACGCACCCGATCGGCGACGGGACCGGATTCGTCGACCTCCCAGTGCCCCTCGACTACGGCTTGCGCGCTTCCGAGTCGCACCGCGCCCGCATCTGCGCGCTCCCCGAGAACGAGACCGAGCGCGGTCACGATCATCGTTTTGCCCGCGCCGGTCTCACCGGTGAGTGCGGTAAAACCCGGACCGAGCGGTAGACGTGCCTCGCCGATGACGCCGAGATCGTGGATCGAGATCTCTTCGATCACGGTCGGACGGTTTCCTCGCCGGTGGGCCCGCGCCAGCCGGCGACCGGGAGGGCGAACTTATTGACAAGTCGATCGGTGAACGGACCCATGCTCAGGCGGGCGAGCCGCACCGGAATCGGCGACCTCCGCACGATGACGCGGGATCCGCTCGGGATATCGAACGTGCGACGGCCATCGCACCAGACGACACCGGAGCCGGCCGACCGGTCGAGCAGTTCCACTGCGAGCGAGGAATCGGGCCCGACCACCAACGGACGCGCAAAGAGCGCGTGCGCCGACAGCGGAACCATGAGCAGCGCCTCAACGCTCGGCCAGACGACCGGGCCGCCGGCCGAGAAGGAGTATGCCGTCGACCCTGTGGGCGTCGACATGACGACGCCATCGCAGCCGAACGTGGACAGCGGCCGACCGTCGACCTCGATGACGACCTCGAGTGAGCGTTCACGACTGGCCTTCTCCACCGAGGCGTCGTTGAGCGCCCAGCTCTCCCAGATGACCTCTCCGGCGTGCTTGACCCGGACCGAGAGCGTCAGCCGCTCCTCGACCGTATAGTCACGGGCGAGAGCACGGGCGACCGTCGCGGTGAGATCCTCCCGGTCGGCCTCGGCGAGGAAGCCCACGTGGCCCAGATTCACGCCAAGCAACGGCGCGTCGCAGCCGCGCGCGAGCTCGGCCGCTCGCAGGATCGTGCCATCGCCGCCGAGCACGATCACCAGTTCCAGCTTGGTTTTTGCCACGTCGACGTCGAGGAGATGCAGTGGCTCAAGGTCGGGTGCGGCG
>JAYTXO010000395.1:0-1595 GCA_043742905.1 Microbacteriaceae bacterium
AGCTGGAGTTGAGCCGAGGCGGTAGCGCGCCCGCCTTCGTGGACGGTGAACGTGGGGCGGGCATCGTTCCGTCGTAGTGTGCCGCCGACCATGAGCCACACGTAGTCGCAGCCGGTCCGGTCCGCGATTTTGCGGGCCGCGTCGTGGATGTCGCGCGGGTGGCGTCCCCGTTCCCACTGTCGCCAGCTTTCGTCGGAGAGGTCGCACGCTTCCGCTGCCTCGGTGGCGTTCCAACCCATGTGCTGGCGGACGAGCGCGAGTCGGGCGCCGAACGTGTCGGCGGGCACCCACGTCTGTCCGGGTTCTGGTGTGCTCATCGCTGTCATGCCTCCAAGTATCGCACATTGTCCACACTTCCCACAACCCTCTGTGGGTAAACGTGGGTTACAATATTGTGAAATGGGTGCTTGACAAGAAGCGTGGGATAACCAATAGTCATCGACGTGACCCACGTATCCGACTACACGCTCACCAGCAGCGACGCCGCTGCACAGCTCGGCGTCAGCGACGAAACAATCAGACGATGGTGCGATGGCGGTCGCGTCCGCTACCTGCGACTCCCGTCCGGCCATCGCCGCTTCCGCCAGGACGACCTGGACGACCTCCTCACCGTCGTCGAACCGACCGCCATCCCGGCCGTGGACGACGAAACATGAAGCGCTACGTATATTTCGCCGAGCGTGACGACCTAATCAAGATCGGTTTGTCCGTCAGACCGTTCGAGCGGTGCGACGAGTTCGGCGCCCGGGTCATTACGGCACTGGTGGGCTCCCACGCACTTGAGACCGGCTTGCATCATCTGCTGATCGCCGACCGGACCGGTGTCGAATGGTTCAACCCGTCGGCCGATGTGTGGGAGATCATCGACCTCGTAGTGCACGGCTACCACGACACCGTGCGACGGATGGTCGCCGAGTTCCTGGCGCCGGGAATTGCGGCCCACGAGTGCAAGCGCAGCATGGCGAGAGACCGACGGTTGCAGGGGCGTAAAACCACGGCGCACCTGGACCTCATCCGAGAGCAGCGTGCAGCAGGGGTGGGCTACCGGTCGATCGCACGGTTGCTCCGCGACGAGCACGACACGCCCGTCTCGCACGAGTGGGTACGTCGCGCGCTGCTGGACGCAAACGAGGTGGCGTCGCGCGCTGCTGGACGCAAACGAGGTGGCGTCGCGCTGCTGGACGCAAACGAGGTGGCGTCGTGATCCCCCTCGACGACCTCGTCACCGTCATCGAGACCGGAGCGGTCGACGAGCGCGCGTCATGACCTACATGGCAAGGCTGGGCAAGGCGTGGCAGGGCCAGGCGCGGCGCGGCGAGGCAGGGGCTTTTCAGCAAGGTCTACGTGGCGAGGTGGGGCACGGCCAGGCCAGGCCAGGCGTGGCAGGGCAGGGGCTTTTCAGCAGGTCTACGCGGCCGGGCATGGCAGGGCGTGGCGGGGCGCGGCCTGGCCAGGCAAGGCCTGGCATGGCGGGGCAAGGGGTTTGGTCGCCAGACCAGCAGGCATCCGGGGTGCAAGCCCCCGACTGGCACGCGCAACAACACAAACGCCATGAGCACCACCGCTCAACAGCGCGTCACACAGAAAGAAGCGCA
>JAYTXO010000396.1:0-8191 GCA_043742905.1 Microbacteriaceae bacterium
CGGCCGAACGGACTCGCCTTTTCCCCAGACGAAGGCATTCTCTACGTCTCAGACACTGATCACTCTGACGGGAGCATTTGGGAATATGACCTCCCCGGAGGAGCCGCGACATCGCCGCTCACCAATCCACCGCGCCTCTTCGCCCGGCCTCGGCCCGGCGTGCCCGACGGGTTTCGCGTCGACCGCGACGGCCGAGTCTGGACCTCGGCGGCCGATGCGGTTCACGTCTACTCGCCAGCAGGGAAAGAACTGCTGACCATTCCTGTCCCCGAAGTCATCGCGAACCTCTGCTTTGGTGGCGTCGATGGCAACGACTTGTACATCACCGCGTCAACCAGCCTGTACCGCGTTCAAACCACAACGTCGGCAGCATCAAGCCCGATCGTTGCTTCTCAGTAGGCTCTTCGTTATGGAATATCGTCATTTGGGTAGGACAGGCTTACAGGTTTCGACCGTCAGCCTGGGGACCATGGGTTTTGCCGGCACGGGTTGGGCCAGCCCTGTCGGACACATTGATGTGGACGGCGCGCGGCGGCAGATCGATATCGCCGTGGCTGCGGGCGTCAATCTGATCGACACCGCCGATGTGTATTCCGACGGTGCTTCGGAAGAGATCCTGGGTCAAGCCCTTGGTGCCAAACGTGACCAGGTGCTCATCGCCACGAAGGTGCGCGCCGGCATGGGTGAGGGGCCGAACGATGGTGGGCTCTCGCGGCACCACATCGTGCGGGCTGCCGAGGACAGCCTGAGGCGCCTCGGCACGGACCACATTGATCTCTACCAGCTTCATGGCTGGGATGGTTCAACTCCCCTGGAGGAGACCCTCTCCGCGCTCGACGACCTGGTCCGCTCGGGCAAAGTGCGCTACATCGGTGCTTCCAATTTCTCAGGCTGGCACCTGATGAAAGCACTGTGGGCCTCTGATAAAAACGGCTTCGAACGTTTCGCGAGTCAGCAGATCTATTACTCGCTGCAGTCCCGCGATGCCGAAAACGAGCTTGTGCCGATCACGATCGATCAGGGTCTCGGGATTCTGGTGTGGAGTCCGCTGGCCGGGGGTCTGCTGACTGGTAAGTACCGTCGCGGGCAAGACGCGCCGGAAGGTTCGCGCCGCTTCGAGGGGTGGACCGAACCGCCGATTTACGACGAGGACCGTCTGTACGGCACCATCGAGGTGCTGGCCAACATCGCGCGCGACCGCGAGGCGTCTGCGACGCAAGTTGGTTTGGCGTGGACGCTGGCAAAGCCTGGTGTGACATCCGTTATCGTCGGGGCACGCACCGAAGATCAACTGAGCGACAGCCTTGGGTCGGCGAATATCCAACTGACGGATACTGAGATCGCCCGCCTTGATGAGGCCAGCGCCACGCCGCTGCCCTACCCGTACTGGCATCAGGCGAACACCGCGGACGGTCGCTCAAACACCGCAGACCTCAGCCTCATCGCGCGACATCTCAACTGATCTTTAGCCTTGCCGAATTAAGTGGCAAGCGAAAGAGCGCCCGCGGTGATGATGCCGTGGGCGCTCTTCGTTTAAGCCCGAGGTCACCACAAAGGTACCCACGCACAGCAGAACGGCGACGGCGCCAGCCGACCGCCGAACAGGGCGGCGGCGATCGCGGCGAGCACCTGCGGCACGAACATGCTGCCGTACTGGCTCGAGGTGAGGGCGAATCCGTGCCGGCCGGTCAGGATCGAACTTGTCGCCGGAAAGGTGACCAGCGCAGTCCCCCGCAGCAACCCTGTCGCACAGACGACAGAGTTCTGGATGCGGTCAGCCGAGGCGATCGGCGAGGTGCTCGCTGACCCGGAGCGCGTTGGCGATGATCGTCAGCGTCGGATTCACCGCACCAATGGATGGCATGAACGATCCGTCCACGACGTAGAGGTTGTCGAGCTGGTGCGCTTTGCACATCACGTCCAGCGCAGAGGTGGCGGGATCGGTGCCGAAGCGCACGGTGCCGGCCTGGTGAGCGGTAGCGGACACATCCATCGCCTTACTCAGGTACAGGTTGCGTTCAAAGGTCTGCGAGTGCAGGCCGAGGTCGGTCAACATGCTCTCGAAGCTGTGCCGCAGCCGTTTCAGGCCCTCGGCGTTGTTGTCGGGCTGCACCGTCAGCTTCACCGAGCCGTCGGGGGTGAGCGTCACTCGGCTGTCGGGCAGCGGGAGGTCTTCGCTGGCCAGCCAGAAGTCCAGCGAGTGCTTGCCAACGATGCCGTACGCAGCGGGCGGCGCCCAGCCAAGGCCCTTGGGCGCTTGACCTTTCACCTGCCAGTCGTCGGACTTGCCAAGCATCTGGATGTTGCCCATCGGGTACTCCCACTTGTCGCTGGGGCCGTAGAAGTCGTTCAGCGACAGCGTCTTCTGGAAGACCGTGTCGTTGCGGTCCTTCGAGAACGCGATGAGCGCCAGGTTGTTGTGGCGCATGTAGTGTCGGCCCACCGTGTCCGAGCCGTTGGCGAGACCGCTCGGGTGGGCGTCGTTCGCCGAAGCGAGCAGCAGCGCTGCCGAGAGGATGGATCCGGCCGAAAGCACGACGATGTCGGCCGTGAAAGTGGTCAGCTCGGTCTGCCCGGATCCAGCGGCGGATGACGTGAGCACGCCCGTGACCGAGCGGCCGGCAGCATCTGTCAGCAACTTCGTCACGGTGGTTTTGGTCAGCAAGCGCAGGTTCGGATGCGCACGCAGCGCCGGGCGCACCGCGACCGATTCGGAGTCGGCCTTCGCCTCGACCAGGCACGGGAACCCGTCTACCCGGTCGCAGCGGATGCATGCCGAGCCGTGCGCAGCACTGCCGTCATCGTTCTGGATCAGGTTAACTCCGACTGGCAGGTGGAACGGATGCAATCCCAGGCCGGTCAACCCATCGGATAGTTCCTGGATGCGCGGCTCGTGCTTCACCGGGGGGAACGCGTAGTCGGCACTCGACGGCCCCGCGAACGGATCCTCGCCGTGCTTTCCGTGCACCCAGTACAGATGCTCGGCCTTCACGTAGTACGGCTCGAGCCGGTCGTAGCTGATCGGCCACTCGGGCGACATGCCCGCGGGATGCTGAATCCCGCCGAAGTCCTGTGGGGTGAGCCGAAACAGCGCCGCCCCGTACACCTTCGAGTTGCCACCCACGTAAAAGTGCAGCTCGGGCCTGAACGGTTTGTCGTCGGCGTCATAGAACGTTTCCTCGGCGACATAACGATTCTTGGCGAACACCTCCTCTGAACTCCAGTTCGCACGCTCCCGCTTGAGGAAGTCGCCCCGCTCGATCAACAGGATCCGCTTGCCGGTCTCCGCAAGCTTCGCCGCTGTGGTCCCGCCACCCGGTCCGCTGCCAATCACGATGACGTCGTAATGCTCGGACGGGGCAGGAGGTGTCGAGGTCACAGCCTCACTCTTGCCCGGTGCCTGGCCATTCACAAGCGGGCCACAGCAGACACCCAGATGGTCGACTCAGCCTCGAGCAGTATTCTGCCGCTGTGTGCCAATCGC
This sequence comes from Microbacteriaceae bacterium, assembly GCA_043742905.1. Classification (GTDB taxonomy): domain Bacteria; phylum Actinomycetota; class Actinomycetes; order Actinomycetales; family Microbacteriaceae; genus Lysinimonas. Next base: position 3,485 of record JAYTXO010000396.1, read on the forward strand.
GGCGCGGAAAAGGCGGGGCCATGCTGCTCGAAGGAAAGACCATCATCGTCACCGGTGGCAATAGCGGGATCGGCGAGGCCATCGTGATCGCCGCCGCTGCCGAGGGCGCGAACGTTGTCGTGGATTACGTCATCCATCCTGAAGCGACCACCGAGCTACTCACCAAGGTCACCGACAGCGGCGGCCGCGCCGTCGGGATCGATGCCGACGTCAGCAAGCTGACCGACCTACAGAGCATGGTCGATTTCGCAGTCACCACCTTCGGTTCACTCGACGTGATCGTCAACAACGCAGGCGTCGAGACCCGCTCCTCGGTGCTGGACACCACCGAGGAGCAATACCAACGGGTGATGGACGTCAACCTGAAGAGCGCGTTCTTCGGCACCCAGTTCGCCGCGCAGCAGTTCATCAAGCAGGGCACCCCAGGCCTGATCATCAATATCTCCTCTGTGCACGAGGACTGGCCGATGCCCGGCAACACCGCCTACTGCGTCTCGAAGGGCGGCACTCGGATGCTCACCCGCACGGCTGGCGTCGAACTCGGCCCGCACGGGATCCGCGTCGTCAACGTCGCACCCGGAGCCGTCGCCACTCCCATCAACACGGCGACCATGAACGACCCGGTCGAACTGGACACGCTGGATGCCGCGATCCCGCTCGGTCGCATGGCGCAGCCGGCCGAGATCGCCGACACAGTTGTCTTCCTCGCCTCCGCGAAATCTGGCTACATGACCGCCACGACAGTGTTCGTCGACGGCGGCATCATGCAGAGCAGCGTCGGGCTCTAAGTGCGTGCCCTCGCCAGTCGACGGCGACAGCGCACGCTTGATCAGGTGGGTACCCCGAACCTTGAGAGGAACGGGATGACGCTGGCGGGGTCACCGAGTACGAGTGAAGGCGACGCTCAGGAAGCCACAGCTGTTTTGACGGCAACGCCGCCTAACCTGACGATCGTGGAGAATTCGAAGAGTAGCGACGACTCGATATATGCGGACCAACGCGATCGGCTGGATCGATCCCGCGAGGTGAAGCGAGATGAGTCGGTGGTCCTGACCCACACACAATGGAGCAGCCTGGTCTTGCATCGCATCGGTCGAGTGAGTGAACACGCCGCCGCCGGATCGATTGCCGCAGCCGCGCTCGTAACTTGGATCGTGTTCGGGATCGCGACAGGGTTTCCCCCGTGGTGGGAGAACGTCCTTTACATTGCGAGCTCATCCGTGACAGTCGTGATGGTGTTCGCACTCCAGCACACCCAAGCACGACAGCAGGCTGTAACCCAACGCAAGCTCGACGAGTTACTGCGCGCCCAGCCAACCGCCGACGACCGACTGATCGCGTTGGAGAGTGCGTCCGACGACGAATTGGGGGCACTAACAGACCTCAGTCAGGCACACCGAGAACGAGCCCTCGGGACGGATGCACCGCCATCGACCGTGGGGCCCCCGACCTGAACATTCGACGTCGACCGGGTGCGGACCAGATATTTTTCGGCCCGTCACCGGCACTAGTCACGCCGCGAAGGCGCGCGCCGGGTCGGCGAGCAAGGCCGCGATGGCCGCGAGCAGCTGCGAACCTTCGGCGCCATCCACCACACGGTGATCGAACGAGAGGCTCAGGGTCACGATCTGACGCAGGGCGATCCCTTCCTGAAACTCCCACGGTCGCCGCGCGACCACCCCGACTGCGAGGATGCCAGCCTGCCCGTCGGCGAGGATCGGTGTTCCGCCTTCTACCCCGAACACCCCGACGTTGGTTATCGTGAACGTGCCGCCGGTCATCGCGGCCGGACTGGTCGTGCCAGCACGAGCGGTCCGAACCAGTTCGCTGAGGGCGTCGTCGAGCTCGCCGAAGTCGAGGGAGTCCGCGTGCAGGACGACCGGAACAATCAGTCCGCGCGGAGTCGCCGCCGCGATTCCTAGGTTCACGTGTTCAAACCGACGGATTGCGCCGTCCTCCCAGCGCGAGTTGACGGACGGCTCGGCCCGCAGCGCCAGGCAGACGGCTCGCGCGACAGCGGTTAGGAAAGTGAGCCGCGAGCCCCTGAACCGCGGTTGCGTCCTCAGCCGCTCGAGCAACTCGACGGTCGGTGTTACGTCGACTTGTAGGAAGACCGTGACGTGCGGTGCCGTGAACGCGCTCGCCACTGTCGCTTGCGCGGTCAGTTTGCGCACGCCACTCACCGGAATCAGCGACGACGCCTCGCGTGAAGCGCTCGGGATGCGCCCGCCGGTCGAGGGGCCGACGGCCCGTTCGAGGTCGGAACGCGTAATGAGACCTCGCTGACCGGTTCCCTCGACGCTGTCGAGACGAACCCCGAGCTGGCGAGCCAGAAGTCGCACGGGTGGCGCCGCGCGATGGCGGGTCGGCGATGGTGCGGCAACTGGTCCGGTGTCGAAAGTGCGCGGCTTGCGACCCGACGTCGATTCGGGCGCGGCGCCATAGCCGACCAGGTTTGGCGGCGGCGCGTCCGCGGGCTCCGCGCCGCCGCCGACGTCGGCGGTTTCGACGCTAATGATCGGATCGCCGACCGACACCGTAACGCCCGCCTCGACCATCAAGCGGGCGACAATGCCTGCGTAGGGTGACGGAAGATCGACGACGGCCTTCGCAGTCTCGACCTCTGCGATGACCTGATTGAGCTCGATGTGGTCGCCCACGGCGACCTTCCAGACAACAACTTCCGACTCGGTGAGTCCTTCACCGAGGTCGGGCAGACGGAACTCGCGCAGAGCCACCGTCACCAGCCCCGATCCTGGAGCGAGTTCGGACGCTCGAGCGCGCGGTCGACGCCGTCGAGAATCCGGTCGAGGTCGGGAATGTGGTGCCTTTCAAGTTTCGCAGGCGGGAAGGGAATGTCGAACCCGGTCACCCGGACCGGCGCGTGTTCGAGGCTGTAAAAACAGCGATCGGTGACCTCCGCGCAGATCTCGGCCCCGAGTCCACCCGTCTGCGACGCCTCATGCACGACGACCAGCCGTCCGGTGCGCTCGACCGAGGCGGCAACGGCCTCGAAGTCGATCGGGGAGAGGGAACGCAAGTCGATCACCTCGATGGAGACCCCCTCCGCCTTCGCGGCCGTTGCTGCGGCGAGCGCCGTCTGCACGAGACCGCCGTATGCCACCAAAGTGACGTCGGTTCCTGTGGCAACCACGCGGGCGTGGTCCATGGCGCGCACCTGGCTCGGCGGAGCGTCAAGTGCCACCTCGCCCGTGAGGTGATAGCGACGTTTCGGCTCGAAGTAGAGCACGGGGTCGTCGCTCACAATGGCCTCACGGATCACGGCGTAGGCGTCGGCCGGGTCGCTGACGCTCACCACTCTCAGCCCCGATGTATGAGTGAAGAGCGCCTCGGGCGAGTCAGAGTGATGCTCGGCCGCGCCGATACCACCACCGAACGGGATGCGGATCGTCATGGGGAGCTTCACCGCCCCCCGGGTGCGAGAGTGCATCCGGGCGACCTGGCTGACGATCTGGTCGAACGCCGGGTAGACGAACCCGTCGAACTGGATTTCGCAGACCGGCCGGTAGCCCGCGTACGCCAGGCCGATGGCGGTGCCCAGAATGGCCGACTCGGCGAGCGGGGTATCCATGACGCGACGGTCGCCGAAGGTTTCCTGCAAACCCTGTGTCACGCGATACACCCCGCCGAGCCTGCCCACGTCCTCGCCCATCACAACCACGCGGTCGTCGTCCTCCATCGCGCGTCGCAGGCCCGCGTTGATCGCCGCACTCATCGTGAGAGAGGTCGTGCTCACGAGAGCATCCTGAGGTAGGCCTCGTGAGCCGAACGCTGTTCGTCGATTCGCGGATGGGGCTCGGCGTAGACGTGATCGAACAGAGCCTCGGATGGCGGATCTGCCATCGCGATGCAGCCGGCGCGGAGCTCGGCGGCAACGGCATCGGCGGCCGCCGCAATGCTGGCCTCGGCTGCCTGGTCGAGAACACCGACCCCGCGCAGGTGCGCGGCGACACGCGTCAGTGGATCCTTGGCCGTCCACTCCGCGAGTTCGGCAGCTGGCCGGTAGCGGGTTGGGTCGTCGGCCGTCGTATGCGGCCCCATCCGGTAGGTCACGGCCTCGATGAAGGTCGGCCCGTCGCCCCGCCTCGCACGTTCGAGCGCGGAGCGGGTCACCGCCAGGACCGCCAGAACATCATTGCCATCGACCTGGATTCCCGGGATGCCGAACCCGGCCGCGCGGTCCACGATCGCGGTGCGACTCTGCAGCCGCACCGGCTCCGAGATCGCCCACTGGTTGTTCTGACAGAAGAACACGACAGGCGCGGCGTAGGAGGCGGCGAATACGAGCGCTTCACTGACGTCGCCTTCGCTCGTCGCTCCGTCCCCGAAGTAGGTCACTGCGACAGCGTCGCTGTGCGACAACTGCATGCCGAGTGCATATCCGGTCGCGTGCAGGGTCTGCGCCCCGATGATCACCTGCGGCGTCGCCATCCGGTGAACGAACGGATCCCATCCAGACTGCGCGACCCCGCGCCAGGCGACCAGCAAGTCGGTTGGCGCAACGCCGCGCACCCAGGCGACACCGTTCTCCCGGTAGCTGGAGAAGACGAAGTCGTCGGGTGCGAGAGCGCGCGATGAACCGATCTGCGCGGCTTCCTGACCGAGGAGCGGCGGCCACAGGCCGAGCTCGCCCTGCCGTTGCAACGCGGTCGCCTCGGTGTCGATGCGCCGGACGACGACCATGTC
>JAYTXO010000397.1:0-2340 GCA_043742905.1 Microbacteriaceae bacterium
CGCGTCGTCTTGCCCGTCGTCTTCCTCGTCATCGTAGAGTTCGTCGAGCGCTTCGCCATACGCGCCCACCGCCTCCCAGAGCTCACGATCGATCTCGACGGCCGCGTCATCCTGGTCCGAGCCGGCGGCAAGTAGCGCGATGTGAGTCTCGAGGATCACCTGCAGATCGCGACCTGCCTCGATGGCGGCCTTGCGGGGGTCGGAGGAGTCCTTATTCATGGACGTTACGGTACCAGTGACCGGCCACCACGGCACGGATGCCGGGATCTCGAATACGATCTCGAGGCCCGCGTCCGCCGAGCATCCTCACGGGAATCCTGCAGCACCGCAAAACGTAGAATAAGAGGGTGCCTGCAACCCTGATTCACCTCGTCCGGCACGGAGAGGTCTACAACCCGGGGGGCATCCTTTACGGCCGGATGCCTGGCTTCCATCTTTCGGAGCTCGGGCAGCGGATGGCAGCGGCCGCAGCTGGCGAGCTGGCCGGGCATCCCATCACCGGCCTGTATGCCAGCCCACTGCAGCGCGCGCAGGAATCCGCTGCTCCCTGGAGTGCGAGGTTCGGGCTGGACATTGTTACCGATGACCGCCTGATCGAGCCGACCAATCGCTTCGAGGGAGAAAAGTTCGAGTTTGGCCCCGCCGTTCTCACCAAGCCCCGTGTATGGCGCTGGGTGATCAACCCCTGGAAGCCGAGCTGGGGTGAGCCCTATGTGAGCGTGATCCATCGCATGATGTCGGCGATCGGTGATGCATGGAATGCCGCGGACGGCGGCGAGGTCGTCATGGTGAGCCATCAGATGCCCATCGTGATGGTGCAGCGATTCGTCGCCGGAGCCAAGCCGTTCCATGACCCGCGTCAGCGCCGCTGCCATCTGTCGAGCATCACGACCCTTCAGAAGGACGGCGACGCCTTCGTCGAGGTCGGATACCAGGACCCCGCGGCCGAGCTGCTGGCCGGATCGATCGACACGGGTGCCGTGTGAGAGCGCGCATCATCCTGGCGCTGATCGCCATCCCCCTCATGAGCGTGCTCGCGCTCAGCGGCTGCGCAAGCGACTCTCTCGCGCAGGATTACGGCAGTGGCGGGTCTAACTACACCGATAACTCCGGCCTCCCGGTGGTGATCTCGGCAGCCAAGCGCACCAGGGCGATTGACTTCACCGGAACGACCGTGGACGGCAAGACCTTCACGGCATCCGACTCCCGGGGTCCGGTGACCGTGGTCAACTTCTGGTACGCCAATTGCGCGCCGTGTCGCGCAGAGGCTCCCTTTCTCCAGGGTCTCTCCGAGAAATACCAGTCCGACGGCGTGAAGTTCATCGGCGTCAACATCTTCGACCAGCCCGCGGGCGCGCTTTCGTTCGAGAAGACCTACAAGATCACCTATCCCTCGGTGATGGATGTCGACAGCGGCGCCGCGAGGATTGCCTTCGCCGGAGCAGTCGCCCCGACGGCTACCCCCACGACCTTTGTGCTGGATGCCAAGGGGCGCATCGCCGCGCGCATCGTGGGGCAGCTCGAGTCGCAGTCCATCCTCAATACGCTCATCTCCGACACGCTCGCCGAGAGCAAGTAGTGCAGAACCCGATCTACCAACTCATCTTTGGTGGCAACCTCGCGGTGGCACTTCCCCTCGCCCTGCTCGCGGGGATCGTAGCCTTCGCGTCGCCGTGCGTGCTGCCACTGGTGCCCGGGTACCTCGCCTACATCGGGGGATTCGCCGGGAGCGCGGAGAGGAATGTGCGCGGCGCGAGACAGCGCAGTCGACTTCTGCTCGGAGTCGCGCTCTTCGTGCTGGGTTTCAGCGTGGTCTTCGTCGGGCTCACGCTTGTCGCTGCGGCGCTCGGCGCGCTGCTCCTGCCGTGGATCGGCGTGATAACCCGAATCGCGGGCGTCGTGCTCATCCTCATGGGACTCGTCTTCATCGGGCAGTTCAGCTTCCTGCAGCGGGACTTCAAACCGCGCTGGCGCACTACCACCGGGCTCGCTGGAGCGCCGCTGCTCGGCCTCGTCTTCGGACTCGGCTGGGCGCCATGCATCGGCCCGACGTTCGCGGCGGTGATCACGCTCAGCGCAGGAAGCGGAACGGCCGGCCGGGGCGTACTCCTCGGTGTCGTCTACTGCCTCGGCCTCGGCATCCCGTTCCTGCTCGTCGCGCTCGGTCTCAACTGGGTCACTGGCTCGGTGGCCTGGCTCAAGCGTCACATCCGAGTGATCAATATCATCGGCGGATCTTTACTCATCCTGATCGGACTGCTCATGGTCTCGGGCATCTGGCAGATCATCATCGCGCAACTGCAGGGGGTGATCGTCGGAAGTTATGTCACGCCCCTCTGA
>JAYTXO010000398.1:0-3847 GCA_043742905.1 Microbacteriaceae bacterium
GTATCGACGACGTCGGCATCGCTGCCACGACGCAAACCGGCGACCAGGGTCTGACCCTCGGGCGCACCGCCGCGATCCTGGCCGGACTTCCTTTGAGCGTTCCCGGATATGCCCTGGACCGCATGTGCGCGGGCGCGATGACCACCGTCTCCACGATCGGCGCGGCCATCGGCTACGGCGCATACGACGTCGGTTTGGCCGGTGGGGTCGAGCACATGGGCAGGCACCCGATGGGCTTCGGAGCCGACATTAACCCGCGCTTCATAGCTGAGAAGCTCGTCGACCCCGCCGCACTCGCGATGGGCTCGACCGCAGAGAACCTGCACGACCGCTTCCCCGCATTGACGAAGGAGCGTGCCGACCGCTACGGAATGCGGAGCCAGCAAAAGGTTGCGGCCGCCTACGCCGCGGGCAAGATCCAGCCCGACCTGATCCCGGTCGCCGTCAAGAGCGACGCAGGATGGGGCCTCGCGACGCAGGACGAGGGCATGCGGCCCGAGACCACTATGGAAGGTCTTGCCGCGCTCAAGACCCCGTTCCGCTCCCATGGACGCGTGACCGCCGGCAACTCCTCTCCCCTGACCGACGGCGCCGCCGTGTCGCTCCTCGCCAGTGAAACCACCGCGAAAGAACTCAACCTCGGCGTCAAGATGCGCATGGTCAGCTTCGCGTTCGCTGGCGTCGAGCCGGAGGTGATGGGCCTCGGCCCAATTCCGAGCACTGAGAAGGCGCTCCGCAAGGCGGGACTCTCGATCACAGACATCGGGCTGTTCGAGCTCAACGAGGCCTTCTCGGTGCAGGTGATGTCGTTCCTCGACCACTTCGGGATCGACGACGAAGACCCGCGCGTCAACCCGTGGGGCGGCGCGATCGCGATCGGGCATCCGCTGGCGTCCTCGGGTGTGCGACTGATGATCCAGTTGGCCCGTCACTTCGAGGAGGACCCGCAGGTGCAGTACGGTCTCACCGCAATGTGCGTCGGCCTCGGCCAGGGCGGCTCCATCATCTGGGAGAACCCGCACTTCTCCGCCAGGGGCCGCAAGTAATGGCGGCCGCAGAGTCTGCCGTCGCGCAGTACGACGGGATCGACTTCTCCCGGTTGGTCGCGCTCGACCCGGATGAGGTCATTACGCGCTCCTTCGTGCGCGACATCACCCTCGCCAGCGGCAAGCGGCTCGCTCTCATCACGCTCGACAACGGCCGCGATCACACGCGTCCGAACACGCTCGGCCCGGCCACGCTCACCGAGCTGGCGAGCGTTCTCGATCAGCTGAAGGCTCGCGCAGCTGCGAAGGAGATCGACGCTGTCGCCGTCACCGGCAAACAGTTCATCCTGGCGGCCGGTGCCGACCTCTCGCGCGCAGCTGAACTGCCCAGCCGCGCGATCGGCAAGCTGATCGGTCAACTCGGTCATGCGACTCTCGGCCGCCTCGGCGAGCTCGGCGTTCCCTCTTTCGCGTACACCAATGGGCTGGCGCTCGGCGGGGGCGTGGAGATCGGGTTGAACTGCACCTATCGCACCATCGACTCCTCGGCCCCCGCGTTCGCCCTTCCCGAGGTCTTCCTCGGCATCATCCCGGGCTGGGGCGGCGCGTACCTGCTGCCCAACCTGATCGGGATCGAGGGCGCTCTCGAGGTCGTGGTGTCGAATCCGCTCAAGACCAACACGATGCTCAACGGCCAGAAGGCGTTCGACCTGGGGATCGCGGACGCAATCTTCCCCTCTGTCAACTTCCTCGAAGACTCGTTGAAGTGGACGGATGGCGTGCTCACCGGCGCGATCAAGGTCAAGCGAGCCAACGAGCCCGGCAAGCTTGAGCGCGCCGTCAAGTGGGATATCGCAATCGGCATCGCCGACAGGACGCTGGCTAGTCGGATCGGCCGCGTCGCGCTCAGCCCGTATCGCGCGCTCGCCCTGCTCAAGGCGGCGAAGAGCTCAAGCAAGAAGGAGGCGTTCGCGGCCGAAGACGAGGCGCTTGCCGATCTGATCTCGGGCGACCAGTTCCGCGCGAGCATCTACTCCTTCGACCTGGTGCAAAAGCGCGCGAAGCGCCCGGTCGGTGCGCCAGACAAAGCTCTCGCGAAGAGGATCGGGAAAGTTGGTGTCATCGGTGCGGGCCTAATGGCGAGTCAGTTCGCGCTGCTCTTCGTCCGTCGCCTTAGGGTGCCGGTGGTGATCACCGACCTCGACCAGTCCCGCGTTGACAAGGGACTCGAGTACATCCACGGCGAGATCGACAAGCTGCTCGCCAAGGGGCGCATCAGCGTCGACGAGACCAATCGCCTCAAAGCGCTGGTCACCGGTACGACTGAGAAGAAGGACTTCGCGGATTGCGACTGGGTCATCGAGGCCGTCTTTGAGGAGCTGAGCGTCAAGCAGCAGGTGTTCGCCGAAGTCGAGCAGTACATCACCGACGACGCGATCCTCGCCACGAATACCTCCTCGCTCTCGGTCGAACAGATCGCCGCGAAGCTGAAGCATCCCGAGCGCGTGGTCGGTTTCCACTTCTTCAATCCGGTCGCGGTCATGCCGCTCATCGAGGTCGTGAAGACCGCGAAGACAACGGATGAAGCGCTGAGCACTGCCATGGTCACGGCTGCCGCGTTGCGCAAGAATGCCGTGATCACGACAGACAGTCCCGGATTCGTGGTCAACCGCATTCTGGCCAAGCTGCTCGGTGAATCGATGAACGCGATCGAGCACGGAACCCCGCCGGAGGCCGTTGTGGAGGCTGTGCGGCCCTTCGGGCTGCCGATGGACCCGTTCGTGCTCATGGAGTTGGTCGGGCTGCAGATCGGCGCCCACGTGCTGCATACGCATCACGAAGCCTTCCCCGATCGCTTCTTCCAGAGCCCAGCTCTGGACGAACTAGCCGAGTACGGACGCATTTTCGAAAAAGATTCCAAGGGCAAGGTCAAGGGGTACGACCCGAAGGCATTGGCGATCATCAAGAAGCACCTTCCGGTCGGTGCCCTGGCCTCAACCGCCGAGCAGCTGCGGCAGCGCATAGAAAATGGCTTGGCCGATGAGATCCACCGGATGCTGGACGAGCATGTCGTCGCCGCCGCCGAGGATATTGACCTCTGCCTGATCCTCGGTGCCGGATGGCCATTCCAGATGGGCGGGGTGACCCCTTACCTCGACCGGGTCGGCGCGAGCGAGCGAGCCTTCGGCGGAACATTCCACAACCCGGTGATCGTCGGCGTCGCCTGAGTTTGGTCGAAGCTGAGTCTGGTCGAGCTGAGTCTGGTCGAATCCGCTGCGGCGGCAGAGCGCCGATCGGGGCAGGCGGACTCTCCGGCTGAAGGGTGACGGCATGGCAAGGCAACCAAGGAGAGCTGGCTAGCGCGCCGGCGCGTTCTCGGGGGGCTGAGGCTTGCTGACGAAGAGCGCGACGGCCACTGCACCCAGCGAGACGATCCCTCCCGCCATGAACGCGAGACGCACGCCGGTCGCCATCGACGCCGCATCTCCGAGGCCCGACGCGTGACCGTTGCTCGTTCCGATCGCGAGGAAAGCGATGAAGATCGCTGTGCCCGCCGCACCGGCCACCTGCTGGATGGTCGCCAGGGTGGCGCTGCCGTGCGAATACAGCTGCGGCGGTAGCGCGCCAAGCGCCGAGGTGAAGAGCGGCGTGAACAGGAATGCGAGACCGAGACTCAACGCCAGGTAGGCGATCACGATCAGATACACCGGGGTGGTCGTGGTGAGGAAGCTAAGCGACCAGAACACAGCACTCACCAGCGCCGCACCGGGAATGACCAGGGGTCGCGGCCCGTACCTGTCGTAGAGGCGCCCGACCAGCGGGCCCATTAAGCCCATCAGCAGGCCGCCGGGGAGCAAGGT
>JAYTXO010000399.1:0-5220 GCA_043742905.1 Microbacteriaceae bacterium
TCCGCGTCCGGTCGTCATCGTTCATGGCGTACACCGATTTCGCGCCCTGGGTCAGCCGGTACAGCGGCGGCTGGGCCAGGAACAGGTGGCCGTCGCGCACAAGCGCCGGCAACTCGCGATAGAAGAACGTCATCAGCAGCGAGGCGATGTGCGCCCCATCCACGTCCGCGTCCGTCATGATGATGACCCGGCCGTAGCGCAGCTTCGCGCGGTCGAACCGCTCGCCCACGCCGCAGCCGAGCGCCTCGATCAGGTCTTTAAGTTCGATGTTCTGCCGCAGCTTGTCGGCGCTGGCGCTCGCCACGTTCAAAATCTTGCCCCGCAACGGCAGGATCGCCTGCGTCTCGGGGTCGCGGCCTTGCACCGCGGAGCCGCCGGCCGAGTCGCCCTCGACGAGGAAGACCTCGCTATCTGCGGGATTGCGGCTCGAGCAGTCCTTGAGCTTGCCGGGCATTCCGCCGCCCTCGAGTAATCCCTTGCGGCGGGTCTGCTCGCGCGCCTTGCGAGCGGCCATGCGGGCGGCCGCAGACTGGACTGACTTGCGGATGACGTCGCGCGCCTGGTTCGGGTTGCGGTCGAACCAGTCGTTCAGCTGGTCACCTGTCACCTTCTGCACGAAGGACTTCGCCTCGGTGTTGCCGAGTTTGGTCTTGGTCTGACCCTCGAACTGTGGCTCACCGAGTTTGATCGAGATGACGGCGGTGAGACCCTCGCGGATGTCGTCACCGGTCAAATTTTCGTCCTTCTCCTTGAGGAGACCCTTCTCTCGCGCGTACTTATTGACCAGCGTGGTCAGCGCGGCACGGAATCCCTCTTCGTGCGTTCCGCCTTCGTGGGTGTTGATCGTGTTCGCGTAGGTGTGCACGCTCTCGGAATACGAGGTGGTCCACTGCATCGCGACCTCGAGCGCGATCTTTCGTTCGGTGTCTTCGGACTCGAACGAGATGATCTCGTCGTGGATGACCTCGGTCTTCTTGGTCGCGTTGAGGTACTCCACGTAGTCGACAAGTCCGCGCTCGTAGAAGAAGACGTCGCTGCGCTGCGTGCCATCATCCTGCCTGCTGACTTCCCGCTCGTCGCGGAGCGCGATCCGAAGGCCCTTGTTGAGGAACCCCATCTGCTGAAAGCGGGAACGCAGCGTCTCGTAGTCCCACTCGACGGTTTCGAAGATCTGGTCGTTCGGCCAGAAGGTGATCGTGGTGCCGGTCTGGTTGGTCGTCGCGCCTTTGGCGAGAGGGGCGACCGGCACGCCGTTGTGGTACTCCTGCGTGTAGACGTTGCCCTGGCGGCGCACCTCGACCTGGAGCGTTGCCGAAAGCGCGTTCACCACCGAACTGCCCACACCGTGCAACCCGCCCGAAACGGCGTAACCGCCGCCGCCGAACTTGCCGCCGGCGTGCAGGATCGTCAGCACGACCTCCACGGTCGACTTCTTCTCGACCGGGTGGATGTCGACCGGGATACCGCGGCCGTTGTCGACGGTGCGCACGCCGCCATCCGCCAAAATCGTCACCTCGATGTGGTCGCAGTAACCGGCAAGGGCCTCGTCGACGGAGTTATCGACGATCTCCTGCACCAGGTGGTGCAAGCCGCGCGGGCCGGTCGACCCGATGTACATACCGGGACGCTTGCGAACGGCCTCAAGGCCTTCGAGCACCTGGATGTCACCGGCACCGTACGAGTCGTTGGGGTCAGGAGCCGAGGGGGAGATCATCCTCGCGATTCTACCGCAGGAGCGGATGCGAAACAGGCGAATTCGCCCGCCTGGGGACATTTCCTGGCGGCCTTGACCTGATTTGCCTTGTTAGCCGTAGGTATCGCGAGGACCGCGCCCTGGGATTGCTCTGGGGCCGCGTTTCCAGGAGGGGGTGTTCGGCCCGATAAAGCGAACCGCCTCAATCCCGGCTGCCGAGTGCTGTTCGAGGATGCGAGTCAACACAATCGAGCGCATGTTGTTGAGCTGTTGCGTCCACGCCGTCGAGTCGCAGCGCACGGTCAGCACGCCGTCCTCGATCCCGACCGGCTCGGCGTGTGCAGCGGTCTCGGCGCCGACGATTCCGGGCCAGTCGCCGAGTAGTTCGGCGCGTGCCATCGGGGAATCCCAGCCCATCGTCGAGGTGAGGTTTCCGAGTACGTCACCGAGGCCCGCCGGTTCACGGCCGAGCCCGTACGGCACGCTCTCCTGGTCGGCGGCATTGCGGCGGCGGCGGCGGGCGTCGCCGGACCGCAGGCCCGGATCGCCGAAGGATCGCCGGATGCGGCGGTAGACGGAGAGATGTTCGGGCACCTCGCTCCTCTCGCTCACCTCGTCTCCTCCCCAGGCTTTTCGACGGCCAGCGTCTCGGCAGGCTTTTCGACGGCCAGCGTCTCGACGATCTCGCCGGCTTTGATGTGCACCACGTGCGCCGTGAGCGGGGTCGGCACATCATCGAACACCGCCGCTGTAATGAGAACCTGCTGGTAGTCGCCGATCGCCGAAGCCAGCTGTGCGCGTCGGGCCTGGTCGAGTTCGGCGAAAACATCGTCCAGGATCACGATCGGGTCACCCACCGCCGAATCCGCGCGGAGCACCGCCGCCGAAGCGAGTTTGAGCGACAGCGCGAAGGACCAGGACTCGCCGTGGCTGGCGTAGCCGCGGGCAGGCATTCCGTTCAGCTCGAGCAGCAGGTCGTCGCGATGCGGGCCGACCATGGTCAGGCCACGGTCCAACTCGGCACGGCGGACGCGCGCGAGCCCAGCGCGGAAGAAATCAGTGAGCTCTTCAGGTCGCGTACCGGCGCCATTCATCGCTGAGCGCTCATCCGGAAGATCACCGTCGTCCGAAACCGCTCCCAAGATACTGAGCTGCAGCGCGAGCTCGGCGCGGTGATCCGGGCCGGCGATGCTTGAGTAAGAGTGAGCGACATGCGGCCGGAGACGTTCGACGAGATCCTGGCGCCCAGAGATGATCTCGGTGCCGAGCCCCACCAGTCGCTCGTCCCAGAGTTCGAGGGTCGAGAGTTGGTCCTTGGCGACGCGGGCCCCGCGGGCGCTCTTGAGCAATGTGTTGCGTTGTTTGAGAACGCGCTCGTAGTCCGCGGTCACCCCCGCAAAGCGGGGCGTGAGCTGCACGAGCAACTGGTCGAGAAATCGGCGGCGGCCGGAGGGCTCCCCCCGCACCAGCGCCAGATCCTCCGGAGCGAACAGCACGCTGGTGATGTAGCGCGGAAGCTCGCGGGGCTTGACGGCCACTCGATTCACCTGGGCGCGGTTCGCACCCGCGCGGTTGAGCTGCACTTCCACGAGCAGCGAGCGCTCTGCGTGCTCAAGGCGAGCTCGCACGACCGCGAAGTCGGTGCCCTGTCGGATCAGCGCTTGATCGGCGGATACTCGGTGGGAGGCAAGCGTGCTGAGGTACCCGATGGCCTCGACCAGGTTTGTCTTGCCCTGCCCGTTACTGCCCACGAAGAGGTTCGGCCCCGCGCCGAGTTCGACCTCGGCGGACTCGTAGTTCCGGAAGTCGGTGAGGCTCAAATGCGAGACGATCACCCTGCGCGGGAACTTAGGCCTTGCGCACGGCGTGACCGCCGAACTGGTTGCGCAGTGCCGCGACGGCCTTCATCGCCGGCGAGTCCTTCTGCCGAGAAACAAAGCGTGCGAAAATCGAGGCACTGATCGTGGGCACTGGGACAGCGTGATTGAGCGCTTCGATGATCGTCCAGCGACCCTCCCCCGAGTCGTCGACGTATCCTTCGATGTCCTTGAAATCCGGATCTTCCTTGAGCGCCTTGACCAGGAGTTCGAGCAACCAGCTGCGTACGACGGTGCCGCGCTGCCAGGCCTCGAAGACCCCCGTGACGTTGTGAATGATCTCGTTGCTTGCGTCCAGGAGTTCGTATCCCTCGGCGAGGGCTTGCATTTGCGCGTATTCGATGCCGTTGTGCACCATTTTCGCGTAGTGCCCAGCTCCGACCGATCCGGCGTGGACAAATCCCTCGGCGCGCGGTCCCTCGGGGCGCAGCGCATCGAACACCGGCATGGCCAACTCGATGTCGATCTCATCACCGCCAGCCATTAGCCCGTAGCCGTTGGCGAGGCCCCAGATTCCGCCCGAAACGCCACAGTCCACGAACCGGATGCCTGCCTCCCCCAGCTGTGTCGAATGCACCGCGTCATCGGTGTACCGCGAGTTGCCGCCGTCGATGACGAGGTCCCCCCTGTCGAGCACAGCCACCAAGTCGGTGATGACCGAGTCCGTGACCGTGCCGGATGGAACCATGACCCAGACCACGCGTGGCGTCGGCAGTGCCCGTGCCATATCGGCGAGCGATGGAACGTCGGTAACCGCCGGGTTGGGATCGTACCCCGTGACGTCAACGCCCTTCTTGCGGAGACGGTCCCGCATGTTGTTACCCATTTTGCCCAGGCCGACGAGTCCGATGTGCGCGGTCATGTTCTCTTCGTTCCGTTTCGGGTCAGCGGGTCAGCGGATCAGCGCAACAGCAGGTTGGGCTGCAGAAGGTACTTGTAGTTGTCGGCGCCCGGCTGCTCTTTCGACGACTGACTGGTGATAAGCACTGGTCCAGGCTTGTTCGGGTTCTCGGTCTTGGTGAAGGATATCCGCACGAACTCCGAGCGGACAGCGCCGAGACCGTCCAGGAGGAACGACGGCTTGAGGGACACCACAACATCGTCACCGTGGAGGTGAGCGTCGATGGTTTCGGAGGCCTGCGCCTGCTCTGAGCCGGCCGCCTCAAGCGTGAGGCCGTCGATCGAGAAGGTAAACCGCAACGCCGCCTCTCGCTCGAGCACGAGCGAAACGCGACGAGTGGCCTCGACCAACTCAGCCGTGTTGATCACCGCGTAGTTGTCCACGACCTCGGGGAATAGTCGCTTGACCGGAGGGAAGTTTCCCTTGATGAGCAACGAGGTGACTGTCTTCTTGTCGGCACTGAAGGCAATGAGCTCGCGGTCATCCGTGTGCACGATCGACACCGCGATGGTGCCGCTGTGCGCGAAAGTCTTGCCGATTTCTGACAGCGTACGCGCCGGGATGAGAGCGGTCGTTCCCGCAGCGGTACCCGCTCCCGAATCCCAATCGATCTCGCGGACGGCAACCCGGTAGCGGTCGGTGGCGACAAGCGACAGGCTATTGTCGCCCACCTCAAGCTGTACTCCAGTGATCACCGGAGTCACGTCGTCGCGGGATGCTGCGACGGCAACCTGGGAAACCGCAGCGGC
>JAYTXO010000400.1:0-2726 GCA_043742905.1 Microbacteriaceae bacterium
GGCATCTGCGCGATCGACAGCAGCGAGTCGAGACCGTCCAGATTCGCGAGCGGCACCGGCACGCCGATCACCGGGGCCGTCGTGACCGAGGCGAGCATGCCCGGCAGGTGGGCGGCTCCGCCAGCTCCAGCGATGATGACCCGGATGCCACGACCCACCGCCTCGGAGCCGAACGCGATCATCCGCTTCGGTGTGCGATGAGCGGAGATGACCTCGACCTCATGCTGGATCCCAAACTCGGTCAGCACCGCCGACGCCTCGGACATCACGTTCCAGTCTGAGTCGGACCCCATGACCACCGAAACGAGCGGTGCGGAGGACAGTGGTGACCCGCTCGGCACTCCAAGCGGGTCGTTCGACGTCCCGCCATCGACGGGCGCGGAGGCGTGGGACCCTGGCACGGATGCCATGGTATGCGTCAGGCCTGGAAGAATCCCGCTGCGGCACGCGCCCTGGCCACGGTGTCGTCGAGTTCTTCCCCCGTCGCCGTGACGTGGCCGACTTTGCGTCCCGGACGTGATTCCTTGCCGTATGAGTGGAACTTCACCTCGGGTCGGTCGCCGAAAGCGACAGCGTAGCGATCGGACATCGTCGCCCCGGCCGGACCCCCGAGGACGTTGACCATGACGCTCCACGGCGCGGTCGGCGACGGATCACCGAGCGGCAGGTCGAGTACCGCCCGGAGGTGCTGCTCGAACTGGCTGGTGACGGACCCGTCGATCGTCCAATGGCCGGTGTTGTGCGGCCGCATCGCGAGTTCGTTGATCAGAAGGGCACCGCCACTCGTCTCGAACAGCTCCACAGCAAACACTCCGGTAACACCGAGCTCGCTCGCGATCCGCTCTGTCAGCTCGCGCGCAACGGTCGACAGTGCACCGGCAGAGGGCGCGGGGGCGAACACCTCGGCGCAGACACCGTCGCGCTGCACAGTCTCGACGAGCGGCCAGGCGCGCACTTCGCCAGAGCGACGGCGCGCGACCAGCTGGGCCAGTTCGCGGCGGAAGTCCACGAACTCTTCGACCAGGAGCCCCTCCCCGGTGCCTGCCGCTGAAAGAGCGAACCAGTCATCGGCAGCATCAGGCGCGCGCACGACGCGGACACCTTTGCCGTCGTAGCCGTCGCGGGGCGTCTTCACCACGGCCTGCCCACCATGACCGTCGAGGAAGGCGGCGAGCGCCGTGGAATCGTGCACGACGGCCCACTCGGGAACGGGAGC
The DNA here is from genome assembly GCA_043742905.1 of Microbacteriaceae bacterium. Lineage (GTDB taxonomy): Bacteria > Actinomycetota > Actinomycetes > Actinomycetales > Microbacteriaceae > Lysinimonas. The sequence continues at coordinate 1,217 of JAYTXO010000400.1, forward strand.
GCCGATCTGCGTGAGCCTCTCGCGCATGACGATCTTGTTCTGCGCGACGGCCAATGCGTCCGGACCAGGATGCACCGCGTGCCCGGCCGCCACCAGGGCGGTGAGCACGTGCTGCGGGACGTGCTCGTGATCGAAGGTGATTACATCGACGTCGGCGGCGAAGGCGAGCACCGTGTCCACGTTCCGATAGTCGCCGACCGCGGTCGCCGCGATCGCCGCCGACAGCCCTTCCGTCTCGGCCAGCACGCGGATCTCGAGACCGAGCTCGACAGCCGGCGGCACCATCATGCGGGCGAGCTGGCCGCCCCCGATCACGCCGACTCTCATGCGACGATCCAGACGGAAGCGTTCATGAGCGAAGTCGAAGGTTTCACGGAGCCTCTCCAGAAAGCTTGCCAAACGGGGCGGTTAGACTTCGACCCCTCAGTCCATTGTCCCGGAATCGAGGCGAACACCTGCCATGCGCAAGCTCTTCCTGCAATTCTTGCGCTTCGGTCTCGTCGGCGGCGGTGGGCTGATTGTGGACTTCGGCGTCTTTAATCTGCTGCGTGCCACGGTGTTCAACCCCGACCACATTCACGAGGGTCCGGTCTTCGCCAAGATCATCTCGACGGTCCTGGCGATCATCGTCAACTGGATCGGCAACCGGCACTGGACTTTTCGCGAACACCGGGGGGCCCAGTTGGTTCGCGAGGGGATCGAGTTCGGCATCGTCAGCATCGGTGGCCTGCTGATCGGCCTGCTCTGCCTGTTCGTCTCGCACTACGTGCTCGGCTACACCTCGATGCTCGCAGACAACATCTCGTCGAACGTGATCGGACTCGCGATCGGCACCGCCTTCCGCTTCTCGCTCTACCGCTTCTGGGTGTTCTCGCCTCGCCGCGTCGAGGCGAAGCCGGCGCTGTTCCCGGCGGCCAATGGCAACCCGGACGCGGTTAGCGACTCCCCCAGGAAGTCGTCTCATCGTTCGGGCGCGACTGCTCCTGCTGCCGTCGCGCCGCAATCGGATTGAGACTGGCCTCCATCAGGTCGTGAAGGGCCGATTGCACCAGGTCGGCATACGGGATGTCGCGAAGCACAACGGGGTGCTCGAGGCCGGTGTTAATCAGCACGTCCCCGCTCCGGAAAAGTAACTGCAGCCCCGCTTTGCGCACGGTCACGTCGTAGCCGCGGCTGTGCAACAACTCCTGGCGAGTACGCACGAACAGTCCCGAGCGGATGACGATGCGGCGGGTTGTGATCGTGTAGTTGCGTCCCAGCCAGTACAGCAAAGGGACTACGAAGAGAAGGACAGCCACGAGACCACCGGCCCCCAGAAGTGCGATGTTCATCCACGGTTCGGGAAACGACCCCGCGAAATAGCTGACGCCAGCGGCTGCGGCCAACAGCGCGAGGGTCGGCCAGAACAGCGCACGCGCGTGAGGTCGCAGACGCGCGACGACCGACTCGGGATTCGCCTCGGCGGACATGGCTTATTACTACCGCAGGTGGATGATGTCGCCCGCCGCGA
>JAYTXO010000401.1:0-6498 GCA_043742905.1 Microbacteriaceae bacterium
GTCGTCGCCAACTGCACCCAGAGCGATCGCTCGAGTTCCAGCCCCGACCCGTCACCGTTGAGTGCGGCCCGCGCCGCCTTCTTGGCAGCCACCAATGAGAGCGGGGCCTGGAATGCGACGCGGGCGGCCAGTGCGCCAACTCGCTCGATGAAATCTTCAGATGACGTGACCTCACTCACGAGTCCATACCTGAGGGCCTCGTCAGCGGGGAGAACTCTCCCGGCGAACAACATGTCTGCGGCGACCGCCGACGGTAGGGCCGAGAATATTCGTTGAGTGCCGCCGCTCCCCGGGAGGCTGCCGATCGAAACCTCAGGAAGAAGAAACTTGGCGAATGGGCCCGCGACCCGCAGATCGGCCGCGAGCGCAAGTTCAAATCCTCCGCCGGCGGCAGCACCATTCACGGCGGCGATTACGGGCTTGGTGAAATCGTCGAGCGGCTGCGTGAGACGCTGCGGGTTGACGACGAGTGGATGCTGCAGGTCCTGAGGTCCCAACAGATCGGTGCCCGCGCAGAACGCGGTGCCTGCGCCGGTGAGGACCGCGACCCGGATGGCGGGGTCAGCATCCAAGGCGCGAAACACGTCGGCGAGCGCGAGTCGCGCATCGAGGTCGAGCGCGTTGCGCTGCTCGGGACGATCGAGCGTGACCCACCCGACGGCACCCGAAATCTCGACACGGACACCGGACATCAGTACAGCACCTGCTCGTCGACTAGCCTGTCGTATTCCTCCTGCGTCATCCCGAGCTCCGCGTGCAGGACCGCGTAGGTGTGCTCGCCGAGCAATGGCGGTCGAACGAGGTCGGCTTGCGCGCCGTCGACCAGACGGAACGGGCTGCGCGAGATCGGGATGTGACCGATGACGGGATGCTCGATGTCTCGCCAAAATCCACGCGCCCAGAGGCTCGGCTCCTCGACGATGTCGCGAGAGGTATTGACGGGTGCATTGGGCACGACACTTCTGTCGAGCAGGGCGATCGCGTCGGCTCGATCGCAGAGTCTGATCGCACCGCGTAGTTCCTCTTCGATGGCATCCTCATCGGCCTTGCGTCCCGCCAGAGTCGCTCGACGTTCCTCGTAAGGGAAGTCGAACGCACGCTCGAGCGCCGCCCACTGGGCATCGGTGTCGCACGACAACACGATCCACTGCTCGTCACGACATCGGAATGCGGCATGGGGTGCCGCTGACGGCGTCCGGTTGCCGGTCGCTGTCGGAGCGGCCCCCAATCCAGCGGCGACAATCGCTGGGCCGATGACGTTGACCGTCGACTCGAACTGAGCCAGTTCGATCTGCTGCCCCTCGCCGGTGCGGCGCCGATGGCGGATGGCAGCAAGGACGGCAACCAGTGCATGCCCGGGGTTGGGGACGTGGTCCGGGTAGTGCGTACCGGTGCCGACTGGAGACCGTCCAGGCACCGCGGAGAGGTCAACCAGCCCCGCGAGAGCGGCGATCGTCGAGCCGAAGCCGACGTAGCTGGCATGCGGCCCGGTCTCTCCCTGCATGGGCATGGTCATGTAGATCGCCGAGGGGTTGACCGCGCGCACGGCGCTGTAGCCGAGACCCCAGCGCTCCATGATCCCGGGCCGGAAGTTGCTCGTGACGATGTCTACCTTGCCGACCAATTGGACAGCGAGCTCGCGCCCCTTCTCGGTCTTCATGTTGAGCGCGACCGACTGCTTCGACGAGTTGCGCGACGCGAAGTAGCCGGAGGCTTCGACCCCTTCCGTGCCGGGTCGGAATGGCGGCGCGAGTCGGAGGTTGTCAGGATGGCTGCGGGACTCGACGCGGTATACCGAGGCGCCGAGTTCGGCGAGCGTTTTCGTCACCAAGGCGCCGGCTCCCACCCAGCAGAAGTCAAGCACTCGGACGCCGGCGAGCGGCCCGCTGCTCATGCCGCACTCCCCGCGACGAGGTCTTGGCGCAACAACTCCGCGCTGTCCACACCTGCAGCCGGTGCCGGGCCCGGGGGGCCAACGGGCGTCCCCGACATCCGATAGGGCGCACGGGGGAAGGTGACAACCCCTATCGGCTCGTGCACGTCGACAAAAAAGTCGCGTGCCCTGAGCTGTGGGTTGTCGAGAATGTCCGCGACTGTGCTCACAGGGGAGAGCGCGATCATTCGCGCCTGGGCCTCGGAATAGAGGTCAAGCTTGTTCCGAGAGGCGGCGAAGGCCGTGAATATTCGCCCGAAATCCTCGATCGCAGTTGCCGACTGACGAAACTCGAAGGTGCCCCAGCGCGGCTCAAGAAGCTCAATCGACCCGTCTGCTCCTGCTTCGTTGAGCCACGCGACCAGGGCCGTCCAGGCCCGCGCGGTACCGAGACGTCCGGCGACCAGCGAGACGTAGCCATCGCGGCACGGGTAGACGCCGCTGCCTGCTTCGCGCGGCCGGTCGCCCTGGCGTTCTCGAATCCGGCCGGTGAGCGCGTAGGTCGCCGCGGAGTCCTCGAGAGCCTGCGCGACGCACTCTTGAGCGGACACGTCGTAAGTCGAGCCCGAGCCGTTGAGGTCAGTCTGCAGCAGTCCGGCCATCGCTGCGACGGCCCCGAAAATCGAAGCGGCGACGCGGCTCTGCCCGCCATATGCGGCGATCGGGCCCAGGTCGGGATATCCGCCGAGGTGAAGGAGCCCGCCGGCCGCCAAGACCAGCAAGTCGTCGGTCGGCGACCAAGCCGGTTGCCGATCGAGGCCGTACGGGGTGATGATCACCCGGGTCACGCCAGGCCTCAGCACGCGCACGCGTTCGGGGTCGATCCCCGCCTCAGTAAGCACCGGCAGCGGGCTCTCGATAATGACATCAGAGCCAGCGATCAGTTCCTCGAGCTGGGCGACCCCCGACGACTCAGTGGTATCGATGATCACCGAGCGCTTGCCGGCGTTGACGAACAACTCGAACGCGCTGACGATTTCCCCGTCGACATCGACAAGGGGCTCCGCAGTGCGTGTCCGTGACCCACCCGGCGGCTCGATTCGGATGACCTCGGCCCCGAGGTCAGCGAGCAGTCGTCCCGCGTATGCGCCGAGTTCGTCGGTCAGGTCGATCACGCGCACACCCTCGAGAGCGGACGGTGTCTGGTTGATCGTCACCATGTCATGAACCTGGCGTGATCACGAGCGTTCGCAGCTCAGTCATGTGTTCAATGGCGTATTTGATGCCCTCGCGGCCGAGTCCGGAGTCCTTCACACCGCCGTACGGCATATGGTCCATCCGATAGCCAGGAATGTCGTTGACGATCACGCCGCCGACATCCAGGCCCTCGAATGCGGCCCAGATGGTGCGGAGATCTCGGGTGAAAATCCCGGCCTGCAGTCCATAGTCGCTGTCATTGACCCGCGCGATCGCATCGCTCAGATCGTCGAAGACCTCGAACGTCGCCACCGGAGCGAAAGCTTCTTCTCGGACGATCCGCGCGTCGGCGGGAACGCCCTCCAGCAGGGTCGGTTGCATGTACGCACCGGTGCGCGATCCGCCCGTCAGCAGGGTCGCCCCCGCCGCGACGGCTTCGTCAACCAGGCCCACCGTCTTCTCTGCCGCCTGCTCCGAGATCATCGGCCCGAGGTCGACATTCTCATCGAGGGCATCGCCGACGAGCTGCGACTCAGCGCCCGCCACCAGGCGCCGGCGCAACTCCTCAGCGAGTGAGGTGTGGGCCAGAATCCGCTGGGTCGAGATGCAGATCTGGCCGGCGTATTTGAAGACGCCCTGGACTAGCCGCCTCATCACGATATCCAGGTCCGCATCCGACGCGACGATGGCCGCCGCATTGCCACCGAGCTCGAGCACGACTTGCTTCCGACCGGCCCGGGCTTTCATATCCCATCCGACCCGCGCCGACCCGGTGAAGGAGAGGAGCTTGAAACGGTCGTCGATCACCATCGCGTCCGCGACGTCGACCGCCATCGGGAGCACACTCACCGAGCCTTGCGGCGCGCCAGCGTCGACGATCACTTCGGCCAGCTTGAGCAGGGTAAGCGCCACGCGCGAATCGGGCTTCAGGACGATCGTGTTGCCCACTGCTATTGCCGGGGCGAGCTTGTGGGCAGACAGGCTGAGGGGCACGTTGAACGGACTAATGGCTGCCACCGGTCCGATCGGCATGCGACGGGTGATCGCCCACTTTCCTGCGGACGACGCGACGAGATCAAGCGGGAGCAGTTCGCCCCCGAGTCGCTCGGCCTCGCCGGCCGCGTAGTGGAAGAGGAAGGCGGTGCGTTCGGTCTCGATCAGAGCGTCGCCAAGAGGCTTGCCGATCTCCTGGGCAAGCGAGCGAGCGATCTCGTCCTTTCGCACCATGATGCCGTCCGCGATTCGCTGCAGGATCGCAGCGCGCTCGTGAGACGGCATCCGCTTGGTTCGCTCGAACGCCGTCACCGCCGCGGTCGTCGCGCGATCGAGCTGTTCGGGGGTCGCCTGGAACGTCCGTCCGAGCACCTCCCCCGTGCCGGCCGCGTGAGCGACGAACTCCTCGCCCGCCGACTCCCACACGCCGCCGACAAGGATGGGCTGGACGTCAGTCACGGCATGTCCAGTTGGCCCTGAGCTCCGTAGCTCTTGGCCCACTTGTCCGGATACGCCCGGTCCAGACCCTGCGTGAAGTACGTCGGGGTGTCGGGGTCGGTGTCGACATCGAGCACGTACGCCGTACCCGATGCGATCGCCCGGTCAAGCGCACCCGCGAGGTCTTCTGCCTTCTCCACCCGCTCGCCGTCGCCGCCGAATGCCCTGGCCATCGCCACGAAATCGGGGTTATACGGCTCGCCGTCGGGCGTGCGGAAGAAAATCCAAGGATGGTTGCGCCCGAAAGCCCGTCCCGCGCCCTTCTTCTCGATACCCAGTTCCTTGTTGTTGATGATCACCCAGACGCCTGGCGTGCCGTATTCGATGGCGGTGGCCAGCACCTGCGGTCCCATCAGAAAGGCGCCGTCGCCGGTCAGTGCGATCGGGACAACCTCCGGGTTGGCGATGTTGGCTCCCGGGATGCCTTCGCTCGCCCAGCCCATCTCGGCCATACCAGAGCTGATGTGCCAGGTGTGCGGCACGCTGATCTTGATGTACGGCTCGGCATACTGGTCGATGTCACCGATGTCGACGTAGAGGTGCGCCTGCGGGTTGCGCCGCAGCGCCTCCCCGACCTCGTAGGAGAGGCGACCGGGGTGGATACGCGCCCCCTGGTCTGTCGCGACCCGATCGAACTCGACTTTCCAGCTTGCCTGGTACTCGGCGATCTGGTCGCGCCACGGTTGGATGTCCAGCGTCGTGTCACCGAGTTCGGCCGCGAGGTCGTCGAGGAATCCGCCCGCGTCGGCCGTCAGGCCAAGAGCCACGTCGTAGTTGCGCCCGATCTCCTCGACAGCGAGGTCGACCTGAATGATCTTGGTCGTATCCTGGTCGTAGATCGCGTTCTTGCGCCAATTGCCCGAGTTGTTGTCGCTGAACCGGGCGCCGAGGGCGATGATCACGTCGGCGTTGCGCGAGGCGTTCGAGGCGGCCCACGTGCCCGAGCGACCCGTCGGCCCGACGGCGAGCGGATGGTTCTCGTCGAGCATGCCCTTGGCCGGAACCGTAGTGGCGACCGGCACCTGGAACTTGTCGACGAACGCCTTCAGACTCTTCTCGCCGCCATGTGAGCGCACCAGCCCGCCACCTGCCAATACCAATGGCCGCTTGGCAGCCTTGACGAGCGCCGCAGCCTCAGCGACGGCGTCGCGCCCCGCGCGACCGCCTCCGCGAACCGCCCGTGCCGTCGGCGGCTTGATCACGCCAAAGACCTCTGCCTGCTGAATGTCGGTGGGGATCTGCACGAAGACCGGGCCCGGACGACCGGAGATCGCGAGCTTGTACGCCTGGTTGAGCGTGTCGATCACCGTGTCGGGACGGATCGTCATCCAGGCGCCCTTGGTGATTGGTCGCATGATGCTGACTGCATCCTCGTGACCGTGGTAGTACATCTCCTGCATGCCAGCCTTGCCCATGAAGTGGGTGGCGGTACCGCCGGTAATGACCAGAAGCGGGATGGAGTCGTGCATGGCGCTGGCGATGCCGCCGACGGCGTTCATCAGTCCCGGGCCCTTGGTCACGATGACCGGGGCGATCCGCCCGGTCTCGCGGAAGTACACGTCGGCCATATGGACGGCGTGCGACTCGTGCTTTGCCTGAACACCCTTGATTTCGGGATGGTCGATCAGGCCGTCGAGAATGGGCCAGATCGCGCCCCCCGCGTACCCGAAGTAGTTGGTGATCCCGGCCTCGGCGAACCAGTCCGCCAGTGCATCAACGACGCGCATCTCTCAAAAGCTCCCTTGCTTCGATTTCATCATTCATAGTTGCAGCAACAAATCTTGCTGTCAAATATAGTCTCGCTAGAGGGTCGCGTTGCCGGGCTCGAATAGCTCGACACGAGAGGCTTGCATGGTGGAACCGGAACCATACCGCCCCGAGCGCCTCCGCGCGCCCACTATTCGCTCGCGGATCATGTTGCAGGTGGCCTCCCACCT
>JAYTXO010000402.1:0-2144 GCA_043742905.1 Microbacteriaceae bacterium
TTTTGGACTGGTCGTCGCCTTCGGCTGGCTGAGCACCAAGCTCGCCCTGGTGCCGAGCGTGCTCATGATCGAGCGTCTCAGCATCCGCGACTCGGTGGCGCGCTCCTGGTCGCTCACCCGTGGGTATTTCTGGCGCACCTTCGGCATCACGCTTCTCGTCGCAGCGATTATCGGTTTCGTGAGCCAAGTGGCCTCGATTCCCCTTTCCATCGTCACCCAATTCGCAACGGTGCTTTTCGACCCCCAGGGCCAGAAGGGCAGCGGAGTGGCCGTGCTGCTTGTGGTGGTCAGCCTGCTTGCCGTCGTGATCGCGGTCGTGATCCAGTCGATCACCTCCGTGGTGCAGTCGGCCACGACGGGACTCATCTACCTCGACCTGCGCATCCGCAAGGAGGGGCTTGACCTCGAGCTTGTGCGCTATGTCGAGGCGAGGCAGTCGGGGAACTCGAGCGCGGTCGATCCGCTGCTGCACGGTGCCCCGGTCTCGCCGGCGCTGGTTGCTGACGAGTCGCCATGGGCGTGATCACGACGAGTCTCGCTCTGGTGCGACTCGATGTGCCGGTGAACCCGGATTCCGCTGAAGCCAAGCGGTGGATCATCCAGGAGCTCTCGAAGCCCGAATACCGGGCGGCCCAACCGACCTGGTTCGACCGCGCGTCGAAGGCATTCTGGGACTGGCTGCAGTCGCTGAAGATCGACGGGGGGCCTGGCGTCCAGGGCCCGATCCTGATCGTCGCACTGATCGTGGTGATCGCGGCTCTCGTCGCGGCTTTCTTCATCTTCGGCACCCCGAGGCTCAATCGGCGAAGTGCGGGAGGCAGTTCCCTGTTCGGCGATGACGATGTGCGGGATGCCGCCGCGATGCGCCGTTCCGCCGAAGAGGCCGCCGGCCGGTCGGACTGGGTGCTCGCCATCGAAGAGATCTTTCGCTCGATTGCCCGCGGGCTCGCCGAACGCACGCTGGTTACGGTCTCCCCCGGCACCACCGCGCGGGACTTCGCGGTGCGCGCCGGCACGGTGCTGCCCGCCTTCTCCGAGCGGCTCTCGGCCGCGGCATCCGCCTTCGACGACGTGCGCTACCTCAGCCGGGCGGGTACCCAAGCGGTCTACCGCTCGGCCTCGGCCCTCGAGAGCGACCTGCGCGCGGCCCGTCCGGCATTGTCGTCCGCGGTAACGACCCCGTGACGGTTGTCGGCACCACCCTCACCCCCACGATCCGCGCCGCGAGCCGTAAGGGCGTCTTCTGGATCATCGCGGTCGTCTTCCTGGTGCTGATCGCCGTGATCGCGCTCGTCACCACCGGCGCCAAGACCGGCGGTGTGCCATTCTCGGCGACCAATCCCGCACCGGCCGGCAGCAAGGCGATCGCCGAGGTTTTGCGCACAAGGGGAGTGGATGTCTCGGTGCCAGCGACCCTCGCCGGCGCGCGCTCTGCCCTGCGCGGCTCCCCCGGCTCGACACTGTTCCTCGTCGACCCCGATTCTCACCTCGACTCCGCACAGCTGCGTTCCCTCGCCGCCCTCGCCGAGCATGTCGTGCTGCTGGCCCCCACCTTCTCGGAGGCCAGGACACTGGCCCCGGAGGTCGGTCTCGCCGGCGTCGTCGGCCGCGCCTCCCTCACCGCCCGCTGCGACCTGCCTGCCGCGCGCGCCGCCGGGCGAGTAACCGGTGCCGGATCCGGATTCCGCATCATCGACGGCGCAGCGGACGCGACCGGATGCTTCGGCAGCGGCAGCAACACGTTCTCGGTCATCGACATCAGCCGGGCGGGGCGACACATCACGGTCGTCGGCACGACCGACGCCTTCGCCAACGAGCATATCGCCGAGCATGGCAACGCCGCGCTCGCGCTCACCCTCCTCGGCGACAACGCTCGGTTGGTCTGGTATCTGCCGACGATCGACGATTCATCGATCAGCGGCCCGACCATCGCCGAACTCACGCCCGCCTGGGTCGGCTCCGTCTCCACGCTGCTCATCATCGTCGCTATCGTCGCGGCGTTCTGGCGGGGACGCCGCCTCGGACCACTTGTGATCGAGAACCTCCCGGTCGTCGTGCGGGCGAGCGAGACGATGGAGGGCCGGGCTCGTCTCTACCAGAAGGGTGCGGCACGGCTGCGGGCTCTCGACTCGCTGCGCATCGGT
>JAYTXO010000403.1:0-2119 GCA_043742905.1 Microbacteriaceae bacterium
CCCGGATGCATTCAGCATCCGGAACTAGTCCTCGTGACGGCCACCACACGTTTCGAGACGAACTTGCGTGGCCGTCTCGATCAGGCGCCATACCTGATAACTCGTACGCTACGTCGGCCGCCCTCCCGGAGATAACCGACACGCCCGGCGCTGCACTACGCAAAGATTAACGTTTGGAAAACCGACGCGGTCACTCAGACGGTGATGTCAGACAGTGATAGCCGAGGCGTAACTCGTGAATGCCCCGCGCAGCATGTCGAAGGACTCGTCATCGGTGGAAACGTGCGGGCTCAGCCGCACGGCGCGGCCGCGGACGGACACCGTGACTCCGTGGTTGAACAGGGATGCCGTGAGCATCGTGAGCTGGTCGGGAGCCGGTTCGAGCACGATGATCCCCGCGCGCTCGTTCTCGGCTCGTGACGATGTGACCGGCACCGCGTACTCGTCGGCGAGGTCGATCACGCGGGAGACCTTCTCTGCCAGCCGTGCGCTGATCGCCGGCACGCCCACTGTCCCGATCTCTTCAAGGGCCGCAGCGAACCGCGCCTGGTCGATCGGGCTCGCGTGACTAATGCTGTAGGCCGAGGCGCCCTGCGCCGGCGGCTGAACGCCGTCAACCGGCAGCCCATCCGTACCGGTTGCACTGAAGCCGCTGAACACCGGGGTGAGGCGCTCGAGCGCACGATCACTCAGGGCGAGGAACCCGGTTCCCCAACCCGCTCGCGCCCACGACTGTCCGCCGCTGGCAATGACATCCGCCGCTTCGAAGGGTGCGTCGACGATACCGAAGCCCTGCATCGCGTCGACGATCAGCAGACGATCGCCGATTACCTGGCGTATGCCCTCGATGTCGGCGAGATAGCCGGTTCGCAAGTCGACAAGGCTCACTGCGACCGCGACGGTACTCGACGTGAGCTGGTCGCGGATCACCCCGGGTGTCACCGGTCCATCGGCGGTATCGAGCCAGTGCGGCACAAGCACAGACAGGGAGTCTGCCGCGCGCACCGCAGCGAAGGGAAGAGCCGGGAATTCCGCGGCCGACAGGAGCACTCCCCCGGTGATACCGAACATCGCGTGCATCAGCCCGGAGGTCGTGTTCGGTTGAAAGACGATCTGATCGGCTCGGAAACCGGTGAGGGCGCCGACCGCTTCGCGCACCCGGGCATCCTGCTCGTCGAGGCTCGAGAGGCTGCCGAACCGCGCCCTCCGCAGAAGCTCGACCTGTGCCTGTTGTTCTTCGATTACGGCGCGACCGAAGGGTCCGACCGAAGCAAAGTTCAGGTAGCCGGGCTCTTCGGAGAACCCGGAGGCGAAATCATCGATTGTCGTCATCTGGATTCAACCGTAGCGGTTGGGTAGCCACCCGAGGCGCGCGGCCTCAGCTTCCGAACCGGCGCTGCCTTCGGGCATAGTCGCGCAGGGCTCGCAAGAAGTCGACTTCTCGCAGGTCGGGCCCGAGCGCCTCCACGAAATAGAACTCGCTGTGGGCGCTCTGCCACAGCATGAAGTCACTGAGGCGCTGCTCACCTGAGGTGCGGATCACGAGGTCAGGGTCTGGCTGCCCTCCGGTGTAGAGGTGATCGCCGATCAGCTCCGGGGTGAGGATCTCCGCGAGGGCATCGAGCGTTCCCCCCTCGTTGCCATGCTTCAGGACGATGCTGCGCATGGCATCCGCGATTTCCCGCCGCCCACCGTAGCCGACCGCGAGGTTGATGTGCATCCCGGTGTTCGAGGAGGTGCGCTTCTCTGCGGTCCTGAGCGCGCCGACGAGCGAGGAGGGCAAGCCGTCGTCGGAGCCCACGTGCTGCACCCGCCAGTCGCGAAAGTGCGACAGGTCTTCGGCCAGATCGGCGATGATCTGCAGCAACTCGTCGAGTTCCTCCGCGGTGCGCCCCGTGAGATTGTCGGTGGAGAGCAGGTAAAGGGTCGCGGTGGCGATTCCGAGATCATCGCACCAGATCAGAAACTCGCGGAACTTCGCCGCGCCGGCGCGGTGCCCGTGGGCGGCCGTCTCAAGCAGCCGCTGCCTCGCCCAACGCCGATTGCCGTCGAGAATCATCGCGATGTGCTTCGGCAGTTGCTGGGTGGCCAGAAAGCGGCGAATACGGTTTTGATAGAG
>JAYTXO010000404.1:0-8049 GCA_043742905.1 Microbacteriaceae bacterium
GCGCGGCGGACAGTGGGACCGCCGTGGTGACAGTCGCGACGAGTCGGCCCGCGGCATCCGCGACGATGGACGCTCCGCCACCGAGAAGCACGCCGATGCGGCGCCCGCGCGGACTTTGAACCAGGTGGCGAATGATCGCCACGGCGGCCGGAGACGCCTTATTCGCGAGCAGCGTGTCAACCAGCGCCGCCTTCGCAGCAGGATCACCGAGCTTGTCGGCGAGGGCCAGCTCGAGCTCGGAGTTGCTCGATACCGCGCGCGAGAACTCGAACAGTTCGGCCTCGACCGTGGACGAGGGGCCCGCGGCGTGAGCGATGGCCCGGATGCCGATCTGCTCGATGCCGTCGAGGAGGTCGTCGGAGTCTGACCACCGCGCCTCCACAATGCTGAGGAGGAGCTTTGTGGCCGTCGCATCGAACGAACCGAAGATGGTGGCGATCAGTCCGGCCTTCTCGGCGCTCTCGAGCGATGGGTCCGCGAGCAGACCGCGCAGCTGCGCTGACCCCTCGATGGCCCGGCCAGCCGAGAGCAGTTGCTCGCCGGCGACCAGCGTGACACCCGTCGCTGCCGTGAGCATCTGCTCCGCCGCGGCGAGAGCCTGCCGAGATGCTGAACCCATTACCTGCCCGCCTTCGCCTTCGCCCCTGCAGACTGCACCAGCTCCATGTCGGCCAGGAAGCGGTCGACGTACGCGGTCGCGCGCTTGTCGTCGTCCAGCGCCTCGCCGATCACGCCAGAGGCGAGATCGAGAGCCAGCGTTCCCACCTCGGCGCGAAGCGACAGCATCGCACCGGTGCGCTCGGCCTCGATCTGCATCTGAGCGTTGGCGACGATGCGTGCAGCATCCGCCGTGGCTTGCTCGACCAGTTCGGTGCGGATTTTCTTCGCATCCTCGCGGGCCGCGTCACGGATACGCGACGCCTCCGCCCGAGCTTCGGCCAGTTGCGCGTTGTAGTTCTCCAGCGCCTGTTGGGCACCGGCTTGCGCCTCTTCTGCGCGCTTGAGGCCACCTTCGATGGCGTCGGCTCGCGCGTCGAACATGGCGTTCATGCGCGGCAAGAACTTCCAGATCACAGCAACCAGCACGACGACGAACGCCAGCGAGCCCCAAATCAGGTCGGGGATCGCCGGGATCAGCAGCGAGTGCGTGTCCGCCGATGGGGCGGACGGGACGAATGCGGTCAGCATCCGGACTCCTTAGATCGGAGCCGCAGATTACGGCTTGGGGAACGGGATGAAGGCGACGGCGATCGCGATGAATGCGAGCGCCTCGGTCAGAGCGATGCCGAGGAACATGAGGGCCTGGAGGCGGCCTTGCAGTTCTGGCTGACGGGCCACCGACTCGATGGTCTTGCCGACGATGATGCCGACGCCAATACCGGAGCCGATAGCGGCGAGTCCGAATGCGAGCGGGGCGAGCTGTCCGACGACGTTCACTGGTGTTTCCTTTCAGGGGTGGTTGCGGTCCGAAGACTGAGTTGTTGCTCAGTGCTCTTCAGCGATTGCCATCTGGATGTAGATGGCAGTGAGGATGGTAATGACGTATGCCTGAAGCGCCGCGACGAAGATCTCCAGGATCGTGAAGGCTATGCCGAAGGCAAAAGTGCCGACGCCCAGCAGCCCGAGCGGATTGCCTCCAGCCAGCACGGTGAAGAAGAAGAAGTTGGTCGCCAGGAAGCAGAGCGCGAGCAACAGATGGCCAGCGACCATGTTCATGAGCAGTCGAAGTGTCAGCGTCACGGGACGAACGATGAAAGTGGACAGGAACTCGAGCAGCGCCAGGAAGATCGCCATGATCGGGTTCAGGCCCGGCAAGATCAGCGCGTTCTTGAAGTACCTAAGCCCGTGCTGCTTAATGCCAGCGTAGATGAAGAGAACGTAGGCAAGAAGCGCCATGAGCAGCGGCAGCCCGATCACCGAAGTGCCGGCGATCTGAAGCCCGGGGACGGTACCCGTGAGGTCCATGCCGAGCGTCACGAAGAAGATTGTCATCAGGATCGACATGAAGCGCTTGCCGTCCTTCTCGCCGAGCACGTCGATCGCGATGTTGTTGCGCACGAAGTTGTAGACGAGCTCGAGCGCGACCTGCCCACGGCCCGGGATGACCTTGAGGTTGCGAGTGCCAACGACGAAAACGAGAACGAGCAGGACAGTGACGAGGATGCGGATCAACATGATCCGGTTCAGCTCGAATGGCGTGTTCGCGAAGAAGATCGGGTCTGGGAAAAACTCGACGATCGAGGGACCTTGGAAGCCGCCGCCTGTGTCACCTTTGACGAACGGCAGAACCGAGAAGAGTGTGGAGGTATTGATTGCTGTCTCCGGCATCGGGCGTTCAGAACGGGGCGATCAGGGGGAGTGAGGAAAGCCTATCAAAGAATCGGAGGGTTCCCTCCCGGCTCTCCCGGCAGGACTACGTCGCTGACGTAGGGAACGCGAGTCCTGATGACGGCCACGATATCGGAGATTAGCGATCCCAGCACGGCCGCGATCACCGCGAAGAAGAACACGTAGGGGTCCACTGTCGCCTGTCCACGGAAGAGCAGCGCAACGACGATGAAGACGACGAACTTGAGGGCCCAGACTCCGAGGACGATTCCGAAGAACGCGGGGCCGTTTGCGTCGCCCTTGGTCACGCGACCAGCGACCAGCATGCTGACGGCGGTGAGACCGAGGAATACCGCGGCAAGTGCGGCACCTGCCAGGCCGCCGAGCAGTCCGGGTAGACCCGCGACGGCCAGGCCGATGCCACCAGCCACGATCGCTACAGCGAGCGCCACGAACCCGCCGTAGCGCAGGGCACGGGTCAGGATGGGTGCGACGCTCACGACGAGGACTCCTTCTGCTGCAGCCGGGTCAGCGCGATCTCGGCCTCGGCATCCGAGGTCTCGGCGTCGACGCCGATCGGATCAGCCGCGACATCAAGCGGGTCGTATTGGGCGACGTCGGCGTGCGCAGCGAGCTCCCCTGGGGCGCTCTGCACAGCGGCTTCGACGGCTTTGCGGCGACTCAGCGGCGAGAGCGTGACGATCGTGCAGACCACGAGGCCGGTCACCATGACAACGATCGCGATCCACGCTGGCGTGAACAGGAAGAGCAGAAGACCGACGGATGCCGTAGCCGTCCAGGCGTAGAAGATCAGCACCGCGTGCAGGTGCGAGTGCCCCATGTCGAGCAGACGATGGTGCAGGTGCAGGCGGTCGGCACTGAACGGCGACTTGCCCGCCCGGAGACGGCGGAACACCGCGAGCCCGAAATCGAGCAGTGGGATCAACAGCACGGTGAACGGCAGCAGGATGGGGATGAAAGCCGGCAGGAACTCCTTCGTCGTCAGCGGCGTCAGGTCGACGTTGCCCGTGAAGCCGATCGTTGACGTCGCCATCAACAAACCGACCAGCAGCGCGCCAGCATCCCCCATGAAGAGTTTCGCGGGGTGCCAGTTGAGCGGCAGGAATCCGATGCACGCGCCGATCAGCACCGCCGAGACGAACTGCGGCAGGTTGAAGTAGCCGCTCTGGTCGGTCGGGCCGTAGGTCACGACATATGAGTACACAAAGAACACGCTGTTTGCGATGATCGCGACTCCGGCGACTAGCCCGTCGAGCCCGTCGATGAAGTTGACGGCATTCATCACGAGCACGACCAGGAAGACCGTGATCGCAAGAAACATGTACGGCGACAGCAGCACTGAGGTGTTTTGGAAGAACGGCAACGCCACGATCTGGATGCCCTGCCAAGCCAACAGCGCCGCCGCGATGATCTGCCCAGCAAGCTTGGTGACCCAGTCGAGATCCCAGATGTCGTCGGCGACGCCGATACCGACGATGATCGCCGCGGCCCCGAGCACGGCCAGGATCTTGCCCGGGTCGGAGAACACGATCGAGAGCTGCGGCAGCTGCGAACCGACCGCGAACGCCGCGATCACGCCGAGGAACATGGCGATTCCACCGAGACGCGGCGTGGGGCGCGTGTGCACGTCGCGCTCGCGGATCTTGGGGTAGAGCCGGAACCTCATGCTGAGCTTCCAGATCAGCATGGCGAGGCCGAAGGTGACCACCGCCGCTACGCCGGCCGAGAGCACGTAGAAGATTATTCGCATCGATCAGCCCCCACAATGCGGCGGATCTGGGCGTCCGAGATGACACCGTGACGCACGATACGCAGTTTGCCGTCCGGGTGCTCCATGCCGGTCGCATCGACGATGGTGGAACCCGCGCGCTTCTCAGCGCCCGGGTAGGCCGCGCCGACCGGTCCGCCTTCCAGGTAGATGGCGACCGAGTCTCCAAGCATCTGCTCCGCCTCGGCGGCCGTTGTGGCGGCCGGCATTCCGGTCTTGTTGGCGCTGGAGACGGCGAGTGGCCCGGTCTCCGAGAGCAATTCGAGCGCGATCGTGTCGCTGGGCATGCGGAGTGCTACCGTCCCCCGGGTCTCGCCGAGATCCCAGTCGAGCGTCGAACGTGCGCGCAGGATGATGGTCAACCCGCCCGGCCAGAACTCCGCAACCAGCGCGCGCGCGGCATCTGGGATGGACTCGGCCAGCGCATCTAGTGCCGGGATCCCCGGGACGAGCACCGGTGGTGGCGCCGTGCGATCGCGTCCCTTCGCGTCGAGCAGTCGCCCGACCGCAGCCAGCGAGAAGGCATCCGCCGCGATGCCGTAGACCGTGTCAGTAGGGATCACAACGAGCTGACCCTGGCCGATGGCTCCGCGGGCGAGACGCATCCCGGCGAGCAGCTCGGCCGGGACGGCAGTGTCGAAGATGGGCATAACGCGCTCAAGAGTACCGGGGTGAGCAGCGCGACCCCTACGAGTGGGAGAGACTTGACGCATCATGATCCGCTCCCCGCTCTTCGTCTTCGACATGGACGACGTCCTCTTCGACTACGACTGGCGGGTGCGGATGACCGGCCTCACCGCGATCACTGGCTTCGATTTCCGGGAGCTGCGACGGCGATGGTGGCACGACGAGGGCGAGTGGGCGGCCGAAGCTGGTCGCTTCAGCAACGCGGAGGAGTATCACGCCGCGTTTACGCGAGCGATGGATCGCGACATCCCCGTGGGGGACTGGATCGCGAATCGCCGTTCAGGCATGACTCCGTGGCCCGATTCACTCGCGGCGGTTGCGCGTGCGGCCCAGCTCGGCACGGTCAGCCTCTTGACCAACAACGGCCCGCTCGTCGAGGCGTACCTCGCCGAACTCGCGCCGGAGCTCGTGCCGCTGTTTGGCGAGGAGCTGCACACGTCGAGCTTTTACGGTGCCCGCAAGCCGGATCCGATCGTGTTCGCGAACATGCTCGCGTTCTACGGTGTTCCGGCCGAGCAGGTGTTCTTCACGGACGACCTGGAGGTCAACGTCGAAGGAGCCAGATCGGTGGGCATCGAGTCGCACCGATTCACCGATCCCGGCGCGCTGCTTCAGGCGATCGAGCGCTTCGCCGAGCGGGTCGGCGCCTCAGTCTGAGCTGGGCCGTTGCGCGTACCATGCCTAGAGCAGCGCAGTGGTGGTGCGGTCGCGGCCGAGCAGGTCGAGGTGGGTGGCGGTCGCGCGCCAGCCGTCGGCCGTGAGCAGCACGCGCATCGCGGCACCCTGCGACTCGCCATGTTCGATGATCAGGACTCCCCCGGAGTGCAGCAGCAGGGCCGCGCGCGCCGAAACTTCGCGGACGACATCGAGCCCGTCCACGCCGCCGTAGAGCGCCGCCTCCGGGTCGTGCAGACGCACCTCGGGATCGCGCGGGATCGCGCCAAGCGGGATGTATGGCGGGTTCGACACGACCACGTCAATGGTGCCGTCCAGCTGTTCGCCGTCGAGCTCGGACGGGGTGTCAGCGAGATCCGCGAATAGCAGCCGCAGGTTGTCGCCGGCCAGTTCGCGCGCGTTCTGGCGGGCCCAGATGAAGGCCCGCGGCGAGTTCTCGACGGCGAAGATTCGCGCGTGTGGAACCTCTGTCGCCATGGCGATCGCGATCGCGCCCGACCCGGTTCCGAGGTCGATGCCGCGGGGAGTCGGACTCGGCACCGCCAGCAGAGCATCGATCGCGAACTGCGCCACCGACTCGGTCTCGGCTCGCGGAACGAAGACCCCAGGACCCACGGCGAGTTCGAGCGAGCGGAACGGCGCGCGACCCGTGATGTGCTGCAGGGGTTCGCGCGCGGCGCGCCGCTCAACCAGCTCGATGACAGCGAGAATATGTTCCGCGTCGAGTGCGGCATCCATCACAGCTTTCGCCTGCACCTGCCCGCGGCTCAGACCGAGAACGTGCCCGAGAAGCAGCTCGACGTCGACGTCAGCTCCCCGGATGCCTGCCTCCGACAAGACGCGGACGGCGTGGGTCCGGAGCGCGGAGACAGTGTGAATTGAGGGCATCATGGTGCGTGCGGTCCTGGGCGCGAGGACCGTCACTCGGCTCCCAGTTCGGCCAGCTGTGCCTCTTCGTCGAACTGGATGCACGAGTCGACGAGCGGTTCGAGCGCCCCGTTCATCACCTGTTCGAGGTTGTAGGCCTTGTAGCCGGTGCGGTGGTCGGCGATCCGGTTCTCAGGGAAGTTGTATGTGCGGATGCGCTCCGAGCGATCCATAGTGCGGATCTGCGACTTGCGGGCGGCGCTCGACACAGCGTCGAGTTCCTCTTGGTGGCGCGCGAGAATGCGAGCTCGCAGCACGCGCATCCCGGCCTCGCGATTCTGGATCTGTGATTTTTCGTTCTGCATCGACACCACGATGCCGGTCGGAAGATGCGTGATGCGCACCGCCGAGTCGGTGGTGTTGACCGACTGGCCACCGGGTCCAGACGAGCGGAACACGTCGATCCGCAGGTCATTCGGGCCGATCTCAACCTCTTCGGGTTCATCGACTTCAGGGAATACGAGCACACCCGCCGTCGAGGTCTGGATGCGCCCCTGCGACTCTGTTGCCGGCACGCGCTGCACGCGGTGCACGCCGCCCTCGTACTTGAGGTGCGCCCAGACGCCCTCAACCGGGTCGGTCGCATTCGACTTGATGGCGAGCTGCACGTTCGTGTAGCCGCCTAGATCGGTCGGATCGGCCTCGAGGATCTCGGTCTTCCAGCCCTTTGACTCCGCGTAGTGCAAGTACATGCGCAGCAGATCGGCCGCGAACAACGCGGATTCGGCCCCACCCGCGCCGCCCTTGATCTCCATGATCACGTCGCGGCCGTCATCCGGGTCGCGCGGGATCAGCAGACGGCGCAGCTTCTCCTGCGAGTCCGACAACCCGGTCTCGAGCTCGGGAACCTCTGCCGCGAAGGCGTCGTCCTCCTTGGCGAGCTCTCGGGCAGCGGCCAGGTCGCCCTGCGCCTGCAGCCAGTCATCATTCGCCTTGACGATCTTGCTCAACTCGGCATAGCGGCGGTTGACCTTCTTGGCACGCGCCGGATCGGCGTGAAGACTCGGGTCAGCGAGTTGCTGCTGCAGCTGTTCGTGCTCGGCCTGCAGCGTGGCGACCGATTCGAACACCGACTACTCCTTGTGGCCGTGGGACCCGTTGACGCCGTGCCCATTCCCGTTGGCCACTGGCAGCGAATTCTGGATCTGTACGAGGAACTCGACGTTCGACTGCGTCTCTTTGAGCTTCGAGAGCACCACCTCGAGCTGCTGCTGCAGCTCCAGGCCAGCAAGTGCTCGACGCAGACGCCAGGTGATCTTGACCTCTTCGGGGCTGAGCAGCTCCTCCTCGCGGCGGGTGCTCGACGCGTAGATGTCGACCGCCGGGAATATGCGCTTGTCTGCGAGCTGACGGGAGAGGCGCAGTTCCATGTTGCCGGTGCCCTTGAACTCCTCGAAAATCACCTCGTCCATCTTGGAGCCGGTCTCGACGAGCGCGGTCGCCAGAATAGTCAGAGAGCCGCCACCCTCGATATTGCGCGCCGCACCGAAGAACCGTTTCGGTGGGTAGAGCGCGCTGGCGTCGACACCGCCCGACAGGATGCGCCCGGAAGCCGGTGACGCCAGGTTGTACGCGCGCCCCAGGCGGGTAATCGAGTCGAGAAGCACGACAACGTCATTTCCCAGCTCAACGAGGCGCTTGGC
>JAYTXO010000405.1:0-2410 GCA_043742905.1 Microbacteriaceae bacterium
CCCGCTCCGAAGACCAGCACCGAGAGGATGCCGCTGACTGAGGCATCCAGAGTGATTCCGAAGGGTTTGGCGAGAGCGGAGACCACGGCTCCGGCGAGACCGTCCGCCGTGCCGACGACCGCGAGCGGCACGATCCACAGCACCGGGCTGCGGTAGGTGATGATGAGCAGCACGGCGACGACGATCACCGTGACCAGCAGGAGCTTGATGTCGGCGCCAGCGAAGGCGTTGCTGATGTCGGCCTGAAAGCCGACGCCGCCGGTGAGATAGCTGTGCAGCCCCGAGGGCAGGTTCTTCGCCGCGACGGTGCGCAGCGAGTCGGCGGTGCCGGCCACGTCCCTGTCGACGGCCTTGACGCCGAGGGGTACCACCGAGAGGGCGGCTGTGCTGTCGTCGCTGAACTGCGGAGCCGTGGCGCGAGGCGCGGTCGACAGCGTGCCAAGGGCTGTGGCTCGTTCGGCGATTGCGGTGCGGTCGGCGGCGGTGAGCGTTGCGTCGCCCCGACTCCAGACGAGGATCGCCGCCGTCTGCTCCGCAGAGGGGAACTTGGCGAGCGCAGCATCCACCTGTGCGGCCTGGCTTGAGGTGGGCAGCCCGGTACTCGGAAATTGATTGCCGGCGCTCTTCGGCAGGAGGGAGAACAACAGGCCAACCGCGACGATAGTGCCGACGAGCACGATCCACGCCGTTCGCCGACCGCTGATGAATCTCCAGATCGCCGTCACAATTCCTCCAATTGATTTGGTTGCTAGATTATTTAGCTACCTAATCGTCTAGCATGTCTTCTATGGATGAATTGCGCAAGTCGGAAGCACTCCCCGATACGGGCGGAATCGGCGACCAACTGCGGGAGATCTTCACTCTCTCCAATCGGTTCCAAAAGCATGTCGGCCGGTCGCTATCGGTGAATGACACCGACCTGTCCGCGATGGAACACCTCATGACGGAGGGTCCACTCAGCCCGAGCGATCTGGCGCGGCGCCTCGACATCTCGACCGCCGCGACGACAGTGGTGGTCGATCGCCTCGCGGCGCTCGGTCACGTGCACCGCGAACCACATGCTCACGACCGACGCAAAGTCGTCGTGGTGCCGAGCCCGGCCTCAGTGCAGGCCGCGTTCGAGACACTCATCCCCATGCTCGCGGGCATCTCGGGGGTGTCCTCAGGCCTCTCGGAGGTCGATCGAGCGACCGTCGAACGCTTCCTTGCCGATGTGATCGCCGTCTACAGCGCGGCCATTCCAGCTCGCGACTGACCCAAGCGGGTCGCCTCAAATCGCTTTCGCCAGAGCCATCAACACCTGGTCGAGGCTCGGAGCTCCTTCGGCGCGGAACACTTCCGCGCCGTCGTCGTCGAGCACGATCACGGTCGGAGTCGAGCGGATATCGGCCCGCTCGGCCTCGTCGGCGTGCGCCGCGATATCCAAGTCCGCGATCTTCAGTGCCGGAACGAGCTTCGACGCCTGATCAAGCACGGCACGCGTTTGGATACACGGGTCACAGAACGCTGAGGAGAAGAAGAGGAGCTGCACGGCTACGCCGACGCGGTTCGGCTACTGGCGGTCACCGCGGTCTTCCGGATCGTCGAACGGCTCGCTGTCCTTCGCGTCGTAGGCGTAGTTCACGTGATACTTACCGCCCACCTCGGTGAAGTCGACGAGGTTGTAATCGGTAAGAGTCTCTTTGCCGCCGACCGCAGTGAGCACGGTGATCTCGGTGTCGAACCCGCCGTCCGTGGAGATGCGGGTGTCGATCTGTCCATCATTGGGGCCGCCCTGGTAGATGGCGATGTATTCGTCGCCGTGAGCGAGGGTCGGTTGCGCGTCAGTCATGCTCCATTATTACCACGGCCCGGAGGGCAACTTCAGAAGAACGAGACAATCGCGGCGATCGCGGATGCCGCGGCAATCAGGTACGCGATGCCCACGATCACGCGATGCACACTGAGAAATCGAGTGGCCTTGCCCGCGGCATCCCGTGCCCGAGTGTCAGCGGCGACCCGCCGGTAGAAGGTGGGCCAGACGACCACGGCAAACGCGGCGTTGACGAGAAGCAGGATGGCGAGGGCGAATGTCACGTACTTCAGCCTACGTTTGCGACGCGTCGACGGCGGCCAGCCGCGTGCGCCGAGACCCGACCCGTGCAAGCGCCGACACCCGACCCGTGCAAGCCGCCTGTTCGCGGATCAGGAGTCGCGAAGCTCACGCGGCGTGTCGTGGGCTCAATTGTCGGCATGTCGTCCGTGACTCCTGATCCGCGAACGCCGTCCGCCGGATGGCCGCGCTCGAACGACTGGGAGAAGCATAGCCAATCTATATAGTTTGGCTATATGCTTTGAGTATGCCCAGAACAGAGCGTCCCCTTGTGGAGAAACTGATCGTCGAAGCCAATCGCCTCACCCGGGTCGCGGC
>JAYTXO010000406.1:0-2193 GCA_043742905.1 Microbacteriaceae bacterium
CCAGGGGTCGGCATGGGCTTCAAGCCGCCGATCTGGCTGCAGGCCGGTGACGTGATGGAACTCGGCATCGAGGGCCTCGGCTCTCAGCGCCAGAATGTGCTGGCTCCTCGGTGAAGGCTTTCGTGATCACCGGGCCCGGCCAGGCCGGTGTTCAGGATGTCGAATCCCCCGTCGCCGCTCCCGGCGAGGTCGTCGTGAACGTCGCCCGCGCGGGTGTGTGCGGCACGGACATTGAGTTCTTCACGGGAGGGATGCAGTACCTTCACGATGGCTCAGCCGAGTACCCGATGCGCATCGGCCACGAGTGGATGGGCACGGTCAACGCGATCGGGGACGGGGTGGACGCGCGCTGGCTCGGCCGTCGCGTCACCGGCGACACTATGCTCGGCTGCGGCGTCTGCCGCCGCTGTACCGCCGGGTACCAGTGGGTCTGCAAGTCGCGCACCGAGCTCGGCATCCTCGGCGGTCGGCCGGGCGCGCTCGCCGAGCAGCTCGCGGTGCCGGCGAGCTCGTTGCATGCATTGCCGGACACCGTCGACGACTCGCTCGGCGCCCTAGTCGAGCCGGGCGGCAACGCCCTGCGCTCGGTCTGGGGTGCCAACCTCGCGCCCGGAGACCGCGTCCTCGTTCTCGGGCCGGGCACGATCGGGTTGCTGGTCGCGATGTTCGCTCGCGCGGCGGGCGCCGAGGTGCATGTAATGGGTCGATCGCGGCGGTCGCTGGAGTTCGCGTCAACCCTTGGCTTCGACGGGGTCTGGACTGAGCACGGGCTGCCAGACCTCCCGTGGGACGCCGTCATCGACGCCTCGAATGCGCCGGCACTCCCGGCCAAGGCCCTCGAGCTCGTGGAGCCCGGCAAGCGCGTCGTCTACGTCGGCTTAGCCGGCTCGCCCAGCCTCATCGACACCCGAACTCTTGTGCTGAAGGACGTCACTGCGGTCGGAATCCTGAGCGGCTCGCCGGGCCTGAGCGCGACGATCGATGCGTATGCGGCAGCCGAGATCGACCCGCGGCCGCTCATCGCTGCGACCGTTGGCCTCGACCAGCTCGCGCCGGTGCTCGCGGGGGAGCGGCCAGAAGGATCGGGGCCCGGGCCGAAGTTCCACGTGGCGGTCTCAGTAGCAGTCTGAGTAGCACAACGACGGCAAGCGGACCGGGATTACGCGTGAACCGTGCTGGCGCCGCGATCCGGGTCGGCACGGATCTGCGTGATGACGGGCTCCGTTGGCTGGAACCATCGTGGAGTCTAGAAGATGTCGGGCCGGGCGAACTCTGGTGGGTACGCGTCAGCCGTGCGCGGGTCGAGCTTCAGGTGCGATTGCAGGATGGGGAGCGTTCGGCGCACCGCGACCTCGATCCGCGAGCGGAGGTCGTCGGAGGTGACCTTGTAGTCGGCGAAGTCGTTCTCGCTGGCGAAGATGCCGAGCGGCAGAGTGAGCGACTGGAAGAAGCCGAACAGCGGTCGCATTTGGTGTTCTACGAGGAGTGCGTGCCGGTCGCTGCCGCCAGTGGCCGTGAGCACGATGGGTTTGTCGATGAGCGCGTACTGCCCGATGTGGTCGAAGAAGAGCTTGAACAGGCCGGTGTAGGTGGCGCGGTATGCGGGGGAGCCGACGACGATGACGTCCGCCGTCTCGACCGCGTCGAGCGCGGCGCGTGCGTCCGGCCCGATGTCACTGCGGAACGGACCCTGGCCGAGCTGGCCAAGCAGTGGGGCGAGCTCGATGATCGTCGCCGTCCCTCCGAGGCTCTTCGCGTACCTCTCGGCGACCTCGGCGACCAGGACTGTGGTGCGGGACGGGTGCGTCGGGCTTCCGCTCACACCGACAACCGAGGTGACGTGCGGTGTCGTCTCGTGCTCACTCATTCGACGATTGTGGGCAATGTGTTTGTTACTCGACAACTTGCATGACGGTTCGTGACGTCGCATAACGATCCGTGTCATCCCTCGCGCCGGGAGGTCGCCGGGGGGTTAGACGGCGAGTTCGCGGCGCAGTCGGATCAGGCCGTCGCGCATGCGCGTCTTCGCGGTACTGACCGGCACGCCCAGCAGCTCCGCGATTTCGGTCTGGGTGTGTCCGGCGAAATACGCTAACTCGATCGCCTGCTGCTGCACCGGCGAGAGAGCGGCCAGCGCGACCCGCACTCGTGCGCTCTCGAGAATAACCTCGACTCGCTCGGCGACCGAGTCGT
>JAYTXO010000407.1:0-2890 GCA_043742905.1 Microbacteriaceae bacterium
AGCGACACCTGGGTGAACACCACGTCGTTGAGCACTTCGGCGCCAGGCAGCTTCGCGATGCCTGCAGCGAGCGAGCGAGCGTTCGCGGCCATTCGCTCGACCATCGCGATAGTTCCGCTGCGACCGAGTTGGCGGAGCGCCGCCCAGACCGGGACGCCGCGTGCGCGTCGCGAGAACTCGGGGACTCGGGCGAAGGGGTCGCTCGGGCCGTCATCCGCCTGGATCAGGTAAGCCGGTCTCGCCCCGAACACCTTCTCGAGCACGTCGGACCGAGTCACGATCGCGACGCCGCAGTCGTAGGGGACGTTGAGGGTCTTGTGCGCATCGGTCGCCCAGGAGTCGGCAAGGTCGAGCCCATCGGTCGTCGCCTTCCACTCGTCACTGACCGCAGCCCAGAGGCCGAAGGCGCCGTCGACGTGCACCCACGCCTCGCTGGCGTGCGCGAGTTCGATGCACTCGCGCATCGGATCGAAGGCTCCGGAGTGCAAGTTGCCCGCCTGCAACGCGACGATGACCGGACCGTCGATCGCCGACAGTGCCTTGGCAAGAGCGTTGGGCAAGATGCGACCCTGGTCATCGGCGGCGACGTTCTGCCCGTGTCCGAGGCCGAGGTAGCGCATGGCCATGTCGACCGAGATGTGCCGCTCCTCGCCGACCAGCACCGTGATCTTCGGCGAGCCGCTCATCCCGTTCGCATCGAGATCCCAACCCGCCTTGTCGAGCACGAACTGCCGGCCAGCGGCGAGGCCCACGAAGTTCGCCGCCGTGCCCCCGGTCGTGAACCCGACGGCGGATGTCGCAGGCAGTTTCAGAAGCTCGAGCAGCCACTGCCCTGCGACCTCCTCTGCGGCTGCGGTGGCCGGCGTGGCTAGTCGCATCGCGGCGTTCTGGTCCCACGCGCTCACCATCCAGTCGGCTCCGAGCGCCGCCGGCAGCGTACCGCCGATCACCCAGCCGAAAAATTTGCCAGACGGCATCGCCATCAGTCCGGGTTCTGCGGTGCGCGCGAGCTCGTCGATGACATCGCCCGGATCGATCGGCCCGTCTTGCAAAGGGCCGCCGAACGCGTCGGTCAACTGCTCGACCGTTGCGGTCGGTCCAACGCGCCGACTGTTGACCGAGCCCAGCCACTCGAGCACGTGACCTTCGGCGCGGGTCAGGGCTTCGCGGTAGGAATCCTCAGCGGCAGGGGGCATGTCGCCACGATAGAACGCCGCGACGCCGAGCGCGAGCGTTGATCCGCACGCACGGCCACTGCCGCGCCCTTTTGTTGCACTCGCTGCCGTTCGAAATACGGCCTATGAAGCAAACCACCGCGATCGAGAGGGGTTGGCCTGCGCTGAGTAGTGAGTGGAGCCTAGGGGAATCGAACCCCTGACCTCCTGCATGCAAAGCAGGCGCTCTACCAATTGAGCTAAGGCCCCGCAACTTCTTGTGCACCGCCACTTCTGCAGCGCACCCGCATTCCGGTAAAGAGAAGGTCCCTTGCAGGGCCTTCTTGGTGGGGGTACCAGGACTTGAACCTGGGACCTCTTCGTTATCAGCGAAGCGCTCTAACCGCCTGAGCTATACCCCCGAAGCACCGGTATTCCGGCAAAACGGCCTTGCTTACAGTATCCCACCCGTGCCGGGCGGGAAAATCGGCTCAGCTATTTTGGAATCCGACCAGAAGGCCGCCGGTGAAGCGGACACTGAGGTTGTACAGAAGCGATGCGATTGCCGCGAGTACGGTACCGACGACGACATTGAGCACCGCGACCACCAGCGCGAACGTGCTGACCTGCGCGAGGCCGAAGGAGCTGGCGATCGTGAAGGCCGGGTCGCTCAAGATGTCCTGCAGCGCGGTGTCGAGCTTGCCGAACACGCCGGTCGAGTAGAGCACGGCCCAGATCAGGATCGTCGCGACCACGAGCACGATGCCGAGGGACACCCAAATCAGGAAGGTGAGCTTCACCACCGACCAGAAGTCGACGTACACGAGCTTCAGGCGGACCTGTTTGGTGGATGCGCTGCGCGAATCTTTGCGCTGCAACTTCTCGGCGACGCTGCTCATTCGGTCTCTACCTCTCCGTCGGGCGCTTCGGGCGCTTCGGCCGCGTCTCCGTCGGGGACAGACGCCGGGGCGTCAGCCGCGGCATCTTCGGGTTCGGCGGCGTCCAAATTCCGTTCACTGTTCTTGGCGAGAGCGATGATCTTGTCATCCTCATCGAACCGGGCAAAAACCACGCCCATGGTGTCGCGTCCCTTGGCAGGGACCTCGGCCACCGCAGACCTTACCACCTTGCCGCTGGCAAGAACCACGAGAACCTCGTCGTCGTCCTCAACGATCAGAGCCCCCGCGAGGTCCCCTCGCTCATCGTTCAACTTGGCCACCTTAATACCCAAGCCACCGCGGCCCTGCGGTCGGTACTGGTCGACCGAGGTGCGTTTCGCGAAGCCACCCTCGGTGACGACGAACACCGATCCGGCATCCGCGACGACGGATGCGGAGAGCAACTGGTCGCCATCGCGGAAGTGCATCCCGATCACGCCGGCCGTCGAACGCCCCATCGGCCGCATCGTCTCGTCATTCGCCTCGAAGCGGATCGACATGCCGCGGCGCGAGACCAGCAGCACCTCGCTGTCGTTCTCGACAAGCATCGCCGACACGAGCTCGTCGTTCTCGCGCAGGTTGATTGCGATGATGCCACCGGTGCGGTTGGTGTCGTACTCGGTCAGACCGGTCTTCTTCACCAGGCCACCACGAGTGGCGAGCACCAGGTACGTCGCCGCCGCATAGTCCCGGATGTCGAGCACCTGGGCGATCTCCTCGCCCGGTTGCATCGCGAGCAGGTTTGCGACGTGCTGGCCCTTCGCGTCGCGACCGGCTTCCTGCACTTCGTAGGCCTTC
>JAYTXO010000408.1:0-3689 GCA_043742905.1 Microbacteriaceae bacterium
CGAGCCGGACCCGCCACCGAAAGCCAGCGGACTCGCTCGGCTGCTCGGACCACGGGGCCGTGGAAGACGCCGCTAGTGGCGTCAGCGACCGTCGGTAGAATCGCGGTTATGGCCGGACCCCTGCGCATTGCCTCCGTGAACGTGAACGGCGTGCGCGCCGCGTACCGCAACGGCATGGCCGACTGGCTTGCCGCACGTGATGTCGACGTCCTCTCGATCCAAGAGGTGCGCGCCGAGACCGACGACCTGACCAGGCTTCTCGGTCCGGAATGGAGTGTGCTGCACGACGCGGCGACCGCGAAAGGCCGCGCCGGCGTCGCCATCGCGAGCCGCAAGCGTGCCGAGATCCACCGAGTCGACTTCGGTGCCCAGGACTTCGACAGCGCTGGCCGCTGGCTCGAAGCCGACTACGACGTCGAGGGAACAATCGTGACCGTCGTGTCGGTCTACGTGCACTCAGGCGAGGCCGACACCCCGAAGCAGGTCGAGAAGTACAAATTCCTCGACGCCATGGTGTCGCGACTCCCGGAGCTACTCGAGCACAATCCTCTGGCCGTCATCATGGGCGACCTCAACGTCGGCCACCGTACCCTCGACATCAAGAACTGGAAGGGTAACGTGAAGCGTGCCGGCTTCCTGCCGCAGGAGCGCGCATACTTCGACCGCATCCTCGGAGCACAGGGCGACGTCGCATATAACGCCGGCGCTGGCCTCGGCTGGGTCGATCTGGGCCGCAAGTTCGCCGGCGAGGTGCCCGGGCCGTACACCTGGTGGTCCAACCGGGGACAGGCCTTCGACACCGACACCGGATGGCGCATCGACTACCAGCTCGCGACCCCGGCACTGGCGGCTCTCGCCCGCGACTACTCGGTGGATCGCGCGGCAAGCTACGACGAGCGATGGTCGGATCACGCGCCCGTCGTCGTCGACTATCAACTTTAAGGAATCCGAAATGACCAAGCCCCGACTCTTCTCGGGCATGCAGCCGTCGGCTGAATCGCTCCACGCCGGCAACTACATCGGCGCGCTGCTGCAGTGGAAGCGGCTGCAGACCGAGTACGACGCGATATTCTGCGTCGTCGACCTCCACGCCATCACCGTGCCGCAGGATCCGGCGAAACTCCGCGAAGCCACCCGCCGCACGGCCGCGCAGTACATCGCCGCCGGGATCGACCCGGCATCCAGCATCCTGTTCGTGCAGTCGCAGGTGCCCGCGCACACCGAAGCAGCCTGGGTGCTCAACACGATCACCGGTTTCGGCGAGGCCGGTCGCATGATCCAGTTCAAAGACAAGTCGGCCAAGCAGGGCACGGACTCGACCAGCGTCGGATTGTTCGCGTACCCGATCCTGCAGGCGGCCGACATCCTGCTCTACGACACCGCGATCGTGCCGGTCGGCGAGGATCAGCGCCAGCACATCGAACTGACTCGCGACCTCGCCCAGCGCTTCAACTCGCGCTTCGGCGAGACCTTCGCTGTGCCTGAGGCGCGGATCCCGAAAGAGACTGCGAAGATCTACGACCTGCAGAACCCAGGGTCCAAGATGTCCAAATCGGGCGACAGCGAGAACGGCATCATCTGGCTGCTCGACGACCCCAAGGTAACCGCGAAAAAGATCAAAGCGGCGGTAACGGATACTGAGCGGGACATCCGTTTCGACCCGGCCTCGAAGCCGGGTGTGTCGAACCTGCTCACCCTGCTGTCCGTCCTCGGTGGCTCGTCGATCCCGTCATTGGAATCGGAGTTCTCCGGTCGGGGCTACGGTGACCTGAAATCGGAGACGGCGGATGCCGTGGTCGAGACGTTCGCCCCGGTGCGGTCGCGTGCGTTGGAGCTGCTGGCCGATCCAGCCGAACTGGATCGCGTCCTCACCGGGAACGCCGAGCGCGCCGATGCCATCGCCAGCGACACGCTGCGGCGGATCTACGACCGCGTCGGCTTTCTGCCGCGGGTGTAGGGGCCGCAGTGCTGCCGGTCAAGTTGAGGAGCAAACGACTCTTGCTGCCGTTACCGTCGGGCGCAGACGTCGGCTCCGCCGCGTCCGACTGCGACTGCGACTGCGATTGCGATCGTGGGATCAAGCACGGCTGGCCGCTGTGAGCACTCAGCCAGCAATCCGCGTCGCATTGTTCGACCTCGACGACACCCTCTTCGCCCATCGCCGAGCGGTCGAGCTGGGTCTGGCCGCGCACCGGTCCGAACTCCGTGACGACATCGCCGCGGCTGACCGCGCCACCGAGTACGCGCGCTGGAGCGCAATCGAAGAAATCGAGTACCACCGCTACCTCTCGGGCAAACTCGACTTCGTGGGGCAGCGTCGAGCCCGCGCCCGCGGTTTCGTATCGGCATACGGTGTCTCGTTGGAGACGGACGACGAGGCCGACGCCTGGTTCAATGGCTACCTCGCGCACTACGTGAAGAGCTGGACCCTGCATAGCGACGCGCTTCCCTGCCTGGACGCGCTGACATCCGGGCCCTCACCGCTGCGGATCGGGCTGATCACCAACGGCGACCTCGCCTCCCAGACCGCCAAGCTGCGCGGCACTGGCTTGCTGCCGCGGATCGAGCACACGATCGCGAGTGGCGACTTCGGGGCCGCCAAACCGGATGCCGCGATCTTCGCACACGCGTGCGACGTCTTCGGTGTCGCGCCCGAGTCCGCCGCCTACATTGGCGACCGGCTCACCACGGACGCGTTGGGCGCCTCCGCCGCCGGGCTCCTCGGCGTGTGGCTCGACCGCCCGGGCGGGGCGACGGACGAGCAACTCGCCACCTGCCGCGCGGCGGGGGCGCCCGTCATCCGGAGCCTTGACGAAGTGCCGGGACTGCTCGGGCGCTAGGGCCGTCGTCGTGGCGGGAATCGGAGTGGCTCACGGCAGCCGCGCCACGCCCTGGCACCTGACGGCCCAGGAGCTGGAGCACGTGCCGCGTGCCGCGTGCCGCGTGCCACCAGCCGCTTCCCGCTTCCCACGTGCCGCCAGCCGCTTCCCGGAAGGTAACTCAGGAAAAGCCGAGCCGAGCCAAGCGAGATCGGGCGCGAGCGGCCTTCGTTCCTGAGTTGGCGACCTTGCGATGAGTCGACACCGCTCCGATGAGCTGCCGGGCGACGGCCGACTGATCGAAGACGATCAGGGAGTAGCCGGGCCGAAGCACCGTTCGCCCTCGTTCAACGAGTCGAGCATCACGCCGGCGGTCTTTGGCGCTCAACGCCTGATCGTGGGCCGCAGTCCCATCTGTCTCCACCACTATCCACTCCTCGATCACGAGATCCACCCGTCCGACGCCCTGCACCCGAACTTGCGTGCGAACTCTGAAGCCCAACTCCCGCGCGATCACCCGGACGATGGTTTCAAGGCCCGATTCGGCGCTACCGTCGACAAGGCGCAGAAGCTGGGATGCCGCCGCCGGGAGCCGAGCCCATAACTCTCCAAGCTGACGCGGATGAAGGGCTCCGATGTGGATCGCACTGTCGACGCTGGCGATCCATGCACGATGGTCGAGGCATCCGAACGCCTGAACCAGCGCGCTGATGAGCGAAACGTGAACGCCTTCACGGTCGCACGGTTCATGACTGTCCCAATGCCGATGCACGCTCTCGCCGGTGCGGCTGAGCCGTGATGAGTTCCGGGGCACCCGCACGTGAATCACCTCTGAATCCAGAACCCACACGCCGCGATGTCGCAGTTCCG
>JAYTXO010000409.1:0-13537 GCA_043742905.1 Microbacteriaceae bacterium
ACGCCATCCAGTCCGGCGGTGTCCAAAATGATGCGTTCGAGTTCTGCGAGGTCGAGCGCGGTGCGTCGAGTCGCGGAGGCCTTCGAGCAACGCGAACCCCTGGCACTGCTCGTGATGGCAACCGGCAGCGGCAACACGCGCACGGTGATCGCGCTCGCCGATCTGCGACTTCAGCTCACCGTGACCATGCGTCAAGTTGTGCAGATTGGGGGAGGTCGAGCGGACGGCGCTTCCCCCGGCCCATCAGCCCTGGGCGGCTGAGGCCGGTTCCCCCTCAGCTGGCTCGGCGAGCAGGGCGCGCGCCGCCAGCCCGATCACCGCGCTATACGTCGGATAGGCGAACTTCACCCCGGCGAGAGTTGAGAGGTCGATGCCGGCCGCCATCGCAGTGGTCACCGACTGAACGACCTCGATTGCGTTTTCGCCGACCGCATGCGCGCCGAGGATCAACTCGCGTCGACGATCGGCAATCAGTTTCAGAAAACCGAGCGAACGGTCGTCGATCACCGCGCGGTCAAGCTGGGTGTATGGCACCGTCGCGACCACGCAGCGCGGGTCGCGTTCTCGAGCCTGCTCCTCGGTCAGCCCCACGCCGGCGTAATCCGGGTCGGTGAAGCCACCGGCGGGAAGCAGGTGGTGGGGAGTTCGTCGGTTTGCGTCGAGCACCGCGTTCTCGGCTGCGGCCTCACCCTCGAAATGGGCGGCCTGCACGAGCATGTCGCGGCCGTTGGCATCCCCGACTGCATAGATGTGCGGCACGACGCTGCGGAAGTATTGGTCGACCGGGATCGCCGAGCGCAGGGTGGTGATCCCGGCATTCAGCAGCCCGAGGTCATCGACATCCGCGGGCCAGCCGGTCGCCATAATGATGGCGTCGAAGTCGCGAGAGGCCGGATGTCCACCAGAACGCCAGGTCAGAGTGATCGAGCCGTCCGCCGCTGCCGCCAGGCTCTCTACGCCATCCAGGCCCATCTGCAACGAGACGCCCTGCGCCGTGAACGCGGCGGACACGGCGGCAGAGACGTCAGCGTCCGATGCCGCAAGAACCCGGTTTGCAACATCCAGCAACGTCACCTCGGAGCCGAACGCGCTGAACACCGTGACGAGCTGCGCACCTGAGTTGCCAGCGCCGATGATCGCGACCCGGCGGGGAAGTGAGGGCAGATCGAGTACGTGCTCGGGCACGGTCGCGAGCTCAGCGCCGGGAATGGGGAGGCGCCTAGAGTGCCCACCCACAGCGATGATCACGGACTCAGCGGTGAGACGGCGGCCGCTGTCAAGGGTGAGGGTCTTCGCGTCCACAAACCTCGCCTTGCCCTCGAGAATGAGTTCGACCCCCGACGCGGCGAAGCGACCGGCCTCATCCTTGAAGGAACGCACCTTGTCAACGGTGGCGCGCACGCGAGTGACCGTCGCTTCCCACGGCACCTGGGGTGCTGCGCTCGCAATGCCGTACTCGTGCGCGAGGCGCACTTCGCGCACCAGCCTGGCCGTTTTTGCGAGCACACGGGTCGGGACGCAACCGGTATTGACACAGGTGCCCCCGGTGCGGGACGCCTCTACCACCGCCACTCGGGCGCCCAACTCTGCAGCGCGGATGGCGGCCGCTGTGCCCGCGGGGCCGGCGCCGATCACCACGAGGTCATAGTGCTGGCCCACTTCGCGCAGAGCCGTCATACCTTCAACGCTATATCTTTGGCGGGACGTCGAGACACCCCAACTTTCACGCTCACTCTTGCCATAGATTTGTGCAAACAGTGCATCCACGCAAGGGAGCCACAATGTCCGGTTGGCGCATTCGCGACTTTCACTCCGATGATCTCGACGGGATCCTGCACCTCTGGGGAGAGATCATCGCCTCGAAGATCGAGCCGGTGTACGGGCTGTCGGAGGTGCTCGCAAGTTGCCAGAAGGATCAGGCCGTCGTCGCAATGCACGGCGACGAGGTGATCGGCGCTGCCGTCGGTCGAGCCGCACACGCTCAGGGGTGGATTGTGTTTCTCGCGACCGCGGAACGTTGGCAGAAACAGGGCATCGGCAGCGCGATGCTCGGGGCATTGGAGAAGCGAATGGCTCCATACGGGCTCGCCAAGCTTTCCGCGCTACTTCCGGAATCAGGGAGCCGGGTCGAGGCTTTCCTCAATCGCGGCTTCGAGGTGAAGAAAAACCTGCGTTACTTCGAACGCCACATTCCGGTGCAGCGCGAAGAGCTGCGCTCCCTCGCCGAACTCGGTGGGCGGATGCTCCCGCGTGACTTGTGGGAAAGCGTCGGCGGCATGCAGCACGAGAAGCAATTGCTCGAGCGCCGCCTCGTGATGCCGCTCGCCAAGCCAGACATGGCGGAACAGTACGGAGTGGTGCCCCCGAAAGCTGTTGTGCTCTTCGGTCCGCCCGGGACGGGCAAAACAACCTTTGCCAAGGCGATCGCCTCGCGACTCGAATGGCCATTCGTCGAGGTCTTCCCCTCCCGCCTCGCCGCCGACCCGAAAGGGCTGGCCGGGGCACTGCGCGATACCTTCCTCAAAATCTCTGAGCTGGAGCACGTCGTCGTTTTCATCGACGAGGTGGAAGAGATCGCAGCCCAGCGTGGCGGTGAGCCGCCATCAGCGCTCCAGGGAGTCACCAACGAACTACTGAAAATCATCCCCGCGTTTCGCGAACAACCTGGGCGCCTGCTGGTCTGCGCAACTAACTTCATCCGGGCCCTGGACTCGGCGTTTCTGCGCCACGGACGCTTCGACTACGTCGTCCCGATCGGGTTGCCGGATGTCGCGGCCAGACTTGCGATTTGGGAGCGCTACATCCCTGCCGCTGTCACAGGCCTCGTCGATCTCGACGCGCTGGTCGCTGTCAGCGACGGTTTCTCCCCTGCGGATGTGGAGTATGCCGCACGTCGTGCTTCTCAGAATGCCTTGGAGCGCGCGCTTTTCGAGGGTGTAGAAGCCGCGACTCCAGCCGGTCCGACCACCGAGGACTACCTCTCCGCCATCCGGTCCACACGCACCACGGTGTCGGCCCAGGTCGCGACGGAGTTTCTCGAAGACATCGAGCGGCTTGCCCGCCTCTGACCCGGGTCGCCCGTATCGCAATCGGCGTTCACCCCGGACCGCATGAGAGCGTCGACGCGCGGAAGATCACCTTCGAGAACAGCTCCACCTGAACATTCGCCCCTGGTTCACCGGATGCCGCGGCCAATGCCGCGCTCGCCATGGCACCGATCGGCTGACGCACGGAAGTGAGCCCCATCGCTTCTGCGAGGAGGGTGTCGTCAAAGCCAGACACCGCCACGTTCAGACGCGGCAACGAGGAACGCAGTGCCTGCAACACCCGGACGGCGATCATGTCGTTTGCGCAAATGATGGCGTCAGTCTCGGGCCAGTCGCGCATGATTTTCCTGGCCGCCACTCCGGCGGATGCAGCCGACATCGTTCCGTGTAGCACCCGCAGCGGCTGGTCGGGGAGCGCACTCGACATCAGAGCCGCGAACGCGCTCTCGCGCTCGAATGACGTCGCTACTGTCGACGCTTGGCCAACGAAAGCGAAGTGGCCGCGGCCGCCAGCGCGCAACCGCCCCACTAGTTCGACAATCGGCCGGGACTGATTCACGCGTACCCACGGAAGCGCACCGTCGATCACACGGTCCACCTGGATGGTCGGCACCACTCGGGCGGTCTCGGCGAGCGCGTCAAGACTCGCCGTTGCGTGCGCGGGCGAGATGAGCACGGCATCCACGCGGCGGTCGAGAAGAGTTCGAAGTGCCGCGCGCTCCACCCGCGGATCGTTGTCAGCGTCGACGATGAGCACACTCAGTCCGTGCTCGCGGGCTGAGTGCTCAATAGCCTTCACCAGCGCCGGGAAGAACGGGTTCGTGATGTCGGGAATCACGAGGCCGAGTGTGTTCGTGCGTTGCGTGCGCAACGAGCGACCGATTGAGTCCGCCCGGTACCCCAGACGATCTGCCGATTCCCGCACTCGCTCGACGATGTCGGGGGTGACCGTCCTGGCACCGGTCAACGCCCGCGACACGGTGGAAATGGACAGGCCCGCGTCAGCGGCTACTTCGCGGATGGTGATGCGGCGCGCAATGTTGTTGCCCACTCGCCAATCACCTCCCTTCCACGGGTCCGTTCCGGTGTTAGGCTACTACTCGGAAAACGTTTGCCGACCTCAAGGAGCCCCCATGCCCGCTGAAATCCGATCCCTGGCCGGCACCGTCGTCGCTGTGACAGGAGCGAGTGCAGGAATCGGGCGTGCGACGGCGCGCCTGCTGGTCGAGGCCGGCGCGAAGGTCGCGATCACCGCGCGTCGCGAAGAGCGATTGACCGAACTCGAAGCGGAACTCGGGAGCGATTCGGTCGTATGGGTTGCCGGCGATATCGCCGACGCGACCACAAACACTCGCCTCGTGGAGGCTGCTCTGGAGAAGTTTGGACGCCTCGACTCGCTCGTTGCTTCCGCCGGGATCGGCATCTACGGCGGAATCATCGACGGCACCGACCAAGAGATGCAGACCATGATCGACACCAACTTCACCGGAACCGTGTGGGGAGTCCGCAGCGTCGTACCCACGTTCCTGCAGGCTGGTGGCGGGGATATCGTGATCGTTACCTCCGTCGCGGGGATCCGCGGTGGCGCAGACGAGGCCGTATACGCCGGGACGAAGGCGGCTCAGCTCATTTTCGCGGGGGCGATCGACCGCGAGTTACGCGAGTCGGGCATCCGTGTGACGTCACTGTGCCCAGCAGCGGTAAGCACTGAGTTCGCGATCGGCAAGGGGCGAACTGCGGGTGACGCCTGGCTCGATGACGTACTGACCTCCGAGGATGTCGCGGGCTCAATTCTTTTCACCCTGCAGCAGCCGCGTCGCGTACGCACGACGCAGCTCACGATGTGGAGCGCCGCTCAGGCGACCTAAGCGCGATCGCACCGGAAAGTCAGGATGCGGCGGGGCTGCTGGGGTCCAACCGACCAACTCTGGAATCGGGATCTCAAGTGACCGATCGGCCCGAGGCTCGGCTGCACCACAGTCCTCACGTCTGGGACTCAGCGCCCCACGAACAACGGTGCCAAGCGGGTGGTGATCTCCATCGCCGTGACGAGTGCGACGCAGACCGCGACCAGGGTGGTGACGGCGAGCGCGGTGCGACCCTGGGCGTTCGCGGCGTCCACTTCAGATTTGAGCTCGCGGAACTCGTCGACGGGAACTGACTGCTGCAGCGCGGAAGTCGGCGAGCGCCAGGTTTCCGGCTGCTCCGCTGCGAGGGCGAGAGTCGCCAGTTCGGCGGTGGTGAGAACGGGGCCCCGCGCGGAGAACCAGCGCGAGAGGGATCGCGACGGCACGACCTTGACCCCTGGGGAAGGCGAACCCACCGTCGATGCGCCCTTCGCGACGTCACCCCTCGCACTGGCGCCGTCACCTACGTCAACCAGCAGCGGCGTCACCGTG
The DNA here is from genome assembly GCA_043742905.1 of Microbacteriaceae bacterium. GTDB lineage: Bacteria > Actinomycetota > Actinomycetes > Actinomycetales > Microbacteriaceae > Lysinimonas. Next base: position 5,447 of record JAYTXO010000409.1, read on the forward strand.
ATCACCCGCTGCAAGGCGCGGCTGAGGTGCTTCGAGACGCGACGCGCCTCCATCTGCACGGTCGTCACGCTTGTTGCCGTGATCTCTCGTGTCGAGTTGAGGCAGAACACACCAGCCGGTCCGATGACGAGGTGTCCAATGTCCGTGGCGCTCGTGGACCAGGTATCAGTGGCGCCCCCAGTTGAGGACGTGGCACTGTCGCTGCCCTCGGTATCCCCGAGCGGCAGCGAATGCAGCACCGTGTACCTGGCGTCGAGAGTGGCGAGTTGGCGGCCCGTTTCGAGCTGGCCGAGGGCGCCCTCAAAGAGGTCGACAGCATCCGGATGCAGCGGGCTTACGCCGAGCAGACGTGCGACGCGCCCACGCGGGGGCGCACCTCCCTGTACCTCCAGGAGCTTGTGCATCACGGAGTAGCCGGCTCCACGCGTACGGAGCGTCGGCGCCGCACCCTGGCCTGCTTCAATTTCTGCCATTGATTCCCGCCTCTGTGCCGAAGCTACCGAGCCGCGGGTAGCGCCGTGCAGCCCCCGTCAGGGGCGCATTTCTGAGGGTCCGTCTCGTAAGGGAACCGGCTGCTACGCTGACGGCCAACGGTCGGGACCGCCGCGCCAGGCAGTCTCTCCGCAGCACTCCGCCCTGCGCAGCACACCGCGCTCCACCCAGCACCCACCCCGGGCTACTCACCACCGTTCACCCGCAGCGTTGCAGGTGGGTACGTTCCGAACCATCCCGTCGTCGCGGAAGGAACGCCCATGGCTCACCGTCTCCGCCGCGTAATCCTGATCGTCGTCGTCGCGCTCGTCGCAGTCGCGTTGGTCGCGGGCGGCCTGGTGGCGTGGACCGCGCAGCGCTCCTTTCCTCAGCTGGCGGGCGATCTCAAGCTGGCTGGCCTGAACGGCAGCGTCCAAGTCGTGCGGGACGGCTCGGGCATCCCCGTCGTGGAGGCGGCTACCTCGCACGACCTGTTCTTCACGCAGGGCTTCGTGCAGGCACAGGATCGCTTCTGGGAGATGGATTTCCGTCGGCACGTTACCGCGGGTCGACTCTCCGAGCTTTTCGGCTCAAGTCAACTCGACACCGACAAGTTCATCCGTACCTTGGGCTGGCGCTACGTCGCCGAGCAGGAAGTCGCCAAGCTCGACCCGACCACTCTCGGCTATTACCAGTCCTACGCCGATGGCGTGAATGCCTACCTCGCCGACCACCGGGGGGCCACGGCATCCCTCGAATATGCGGTGCTCGACCTGCAGAACCCGGGCTATGTGCCCGAGAAATGGACTCCGGCAGATTCGGTCGCATGGCTCAAGGCGATGGCGTGGGATCTGCGTGACAACCTGGAGGACGAGATCAACCGCGCCGAGCTGGTCGCCGACAAGTACACGGCGAGCCAGCTCAGCGACCTGTACCCGAACTATCCCTTCGAGGCGAATCCCACGATCGTGCCAACCGGTGCACCGGGGTCGGGAGCGGATTCTCCGTCGGGTGCAGCGGTCGCGACGGCCGGACAGATGACGGCACCCGACAGCACGGCCGCAACCACCGCGGCCCCTCAGCTGGCATCCCTGCGCACCACCATCGCGAAGCTACCCGAGCTGCTCGGGCAGGCGGGGACCAACATCGGCTCCAACTCCTGGGTCATCGCTGGTCAGTACACGAAGTCGGGCAAGCCACTGCTGGCCAACGATCCACACCTCGGCCCGGCACTTCCCTCCGTGTGGTACCAGATGGGGCTGAAATGCCACACGCTGAACGAGGCGTGTCCGTTTGACGTCTCGGGGTTCAGTTTCTCCGGCATGCCGGGCATCATCATCGGCCATAACGCCCGCGTGGCATGGGGCTTCACCAACCTCACCGCCGACGTCACCGACCTCTTCGTTGAGAAGGTCAGCGGCACCCAGTACGAGCTGGACGGCCGTCTTCTGCCGCTCACTGTGCGCCACGAGACCATCAAGGTCGCGGGCGGCGCAGCCGTACCTCTCACCATCCGCGCCACCGACCGCGGGCCCCTGGTGACCAACATCGGCAGCGAGTACGGCTACATCGCCAGCAAATATCCGGCGAGGGCTGGCCTACCCGCAGGCAAATACCAGGTCTCCCTGCAGTGGACCGCGCTTGCTCCCGGCTCCACAGCGAAGGCGATTTTCGCGATCAATCGCTCCCGTGACTGGGCGAGCTTCCGCGGCGCTGCGCGGCTCTTCGACGTTCCCGCACAGAACCTGATGTACGCGGATGTCGACGGCAACATCGGCTACCAGGCACCCGGGCGCCTCCCGATCCGACGCACGGGAGATGGCACGGTACCGCTGCCCGGCTGGACCAGCGCGAACGGCTGGAGTGGCTACATCCCCTTTGAGCAGTTGCCACACCTCTTCAACCCGCCGTCAGGCTTCATCGTTAGCGCGAACAACGCCGTCGTGGATGATACTTCCCCGCTGTTTCTGGCCAAAGATTGGGATAGGGGCTACCGTGCCGCCGAGATCACGGCGCGCATCCAGAAGCTCATCGACTCAGGAAAACCGATTGTCGCCGCGGACCTCAGCGACATTCAGAACGATAATCACGTCGCAATCGCGCAGACGTTGGCACCGTATCTCGCCGCAATTAAGGTCACCGGGGATGCCGCGAAAGGGCAGAAGCTACTGGCCGACTGGAACTTCTCCGACGACGCAGACAGCGCCCAAGCCGCGTACTTCAACGTGCTCTGGAAGACACTGCTTGATCAGAACTTCGCCTCGAAGCTGCCGTATTACGTGCCGCCCACCGGAGGTTCCGACTGGTACCAGATCGTCGGGAACCTGGCGAAGCAGCCCGATTCGAGCTGGTGGAAACGGAAGGACGGATCGGGTGACCGAGATGCCGCCATCTCGCGCGCCCTCGCCACCGCGTGGCAGAACGCCCAAGGTCTGATGGGTTCGGACCCCACCAACTGGAAGTGGGGACGACTGCACACCCTGACCGCAACCAACCAGAGCTTTGGGCAGTCCGGGGTCGCCCCGATCGAGTGGCTCTTCAATCGGGGCCCGTACCCGGTGTCGGGTGGATCGTCGGTCGTGGATGCCACCGGCTGGACATCCTGGAAGGGCTACCAGGTCGACTGGGTGCCGTCGATGCGGATCGTCACCGACCTTGCGGACTTCGACGCGTCCACGTGGATCAACCTCACCGGTGCGTCTGGGCACGCCTTCGACGCCAACTACGTCGACCAATTGCCGCTCTGGCAGCGTCACGAGACCCGCCCGTGGTCGTTCACAGCGGCGGCGGTGCAGAAGTCCGGAGCAAACGTGCTGACGCTGCATCCCTAGCCCCCAAAGAGGGACCAGCCTTCGGGGCAGATTCGGGGGCGGCATCCGTCAGACTGAGTGGATGATTGCCGCACGCCTCCTCGATGCCCTCGTGGTGATCGTGCTTCTGTCCTATCTGGTCGAAGGATGGCGCAACGGGCTCCTGCGCAGCGTCGCCGCGATCATCGGTTTGGTCGCCGGGGCCGCGGCGGCCTTCTTCTCCATTCCGCTGGTCGGAGCGATCGTGCCCGACCCGTTCTGGCGCACCTTTCTGGTGGTCTCGATCGCCGTCGCTCTCCTTCTGCTAGGCGGCGTGCTGGGCGCCACGATTGGGCGAGCGCTGCACGCCCGCGGCGAACGCGCCCCGCTGCGCCCACTCGATCGCGTGGGTGGGGCGGTCGCGAACCTCGTCGCCGGCGCGCTGATCGCGGCGATGATTACCGGCAGCGTGGCCTCGCTCGGCATCCCGGTGCTTAGCCGCGCGGTCTCCGACTCGTGGGTGCTGCAGACGATCAACGCCGTCACTCCGGAACCGGTCACCGCGGCACTTGCTCGGCTGCGCTCCGCGGTGCTCGCGCAAGGGCTCCCGATCATCTCGGGCGGATTCGCCGGCATCAGGAAGTCGCCCGGTGTCCCCCAGGTTGCCACCAACACAGCAGCTTTGACGGCCGCCGCCGCCTCGGTGGTGCGGATCAGCGGCACCGCGTACGCCTGCGGTCAGAACCAGTCGGGATCGGGCTTCGTGATCTCGAAGGACCGCATCGTCACCAACGCGCACGTGGTGGCCGGCGTTCAGCAACCGGTCGTCGAAGCCCCGAACGGGCAGACGCTCGACGGGCGAGTGGTGTACTTCGATCCAGATAACGACCTCGCGGTGATCTCCGTCGCTGGACTCAGCGCGCCCCCTTTGTCGCTCAGCGATCCACTGGCGGTCGGCGCCAAAGCGGTCATCGACGGCTACCCGTATGGCGGCCCGTTCACCACGGGCGGCGCCCAGGTGCTCGCGAAGTCCGATGAGAGCGTTCAAAACATCTACAGCTCGAAGCGCACCATCCGCGAGATTTACACCCTCGCCGCCAGCATCGAACCGGGCAACTCGGGTGGTCCGCTGCTTGCTGGTGACGGGGCGATCGCGGGGATCGTCTTCGCCAAGAGCGCGGATGACCCGAGCCTCGGCTACGCGATGACGGACGCTGTGCTCAGCCCCGTAGTGCAGCGCTCGCCCGGCCTGAGCGCCGCCGTCAGCTCGGGAAACTGCGTGAAGGGCTAAAGCGGGCGCGCTTCGCGGCTAATGCTGTGCCAAGAACATGAGAAACGTCGCCGCCAGCGAGCCCATCAGGACCAGCCCAACCAGTGACGAGACCACGATGCTCAGCACGGCCCAGTTGCGACGCCCAAGGAAGCCACCCCGCGTCTCGCGGATGCCGCGCACGCCATAGGAGATCGTGGCGGCGACCAGGCCACCGACCACGATGAAGTGCAGCAGTTCCAGACCGAGCGCAGCAGTGACCAGGTTCTTGGTGTCGCTCGACACCATCACGATGCCGAGTGCAAGAGCTCCGACCACGATGTTGGCGACGATCACCAGGACGGCGAGCTGCAGACTTCGGGTCGCAGCAAGGTCAACGGGACGCCCCTTGCGATCGGTCGAGACGGCATTCGCGGCACCGCAAGACGAGCAGTAGGCGTTGCTGAGTGCAACCGGCGCACCGCAGTGCGCGCAGGAGAGACGAGTGTCGCGAGCGGTCAGGGGGAAGACCGCGACGGCGTGGGGAGCAACCGACATGTCCCCCATCCTAGGGACATAACCCTGTGCGTCAGGAGTGAGTTTTTTCGCGGCACCGTCACGCGGATGACCCGATTCTCTATGAAGCCCTCGCCCGCTGTCACCGAACCTTTGATTCTGTCTACCCCCGAACTAGGGTCAAGAAGAGAAGGCGGGGCTCACTATGCGCAGTTACCAAAATCGCTTCGAACGTCGGGATCTCATCCTGGCCACCATCACGGCCATCATCGGGGGTGCCGCGATGCTCATGGCGGCGATCGGAGTGTTCGTGCTCACTGCGGGGCAACGATAAGTTGCACCTTCGACCGCGGCCGGACCGACCCGAAGAGGTAGCTCACCGACGGAGACAAGCCCTAGGCCGCCGGACCCTGCGTGAGGGTCACCTTCACCTGTTGCGACACCCCAGAAGCGTCCGTGTATACGACGGCGACCTGGTCTCCGACCGCGTGCGCCTTGACGGCCGCACTCAGCGAATCGGTCGACGTGACGGCAGTGCCGTCGACGGCGGTGATGGTGTCCCCGGGGACGAGACCGCTGCCTGCGGCCGCGCTTCCGGAGACGGTTCCCGAGATCGTGACTCCCGTGGCGCCTTGCGTCGTCGCGAGTTCGACGCCGAGGAACGCGGGTAGGCCGATCGTGATGGTGCTGCTGGCCTCACCAGCGATGATCTTTTTGGCGATGCCAACCGCGGTGGCGATCGGGATGGCGTAGCCGGTGACCGGGCGCGATCCACTCGAAGCCGCGGTCACGACGCCCGTGACTGCACCCCGCGCGTCGACCAGAGGCCCGCCGGAGTCGCCGGAGACGACGTCGGCATCCGTCTCAATGAGGCCGGTGAGGCTCTCGGTCGCCCCGGCCACATCGTTTGCGACCTGGATGTTTTGGTCGAGCGCCGAGACGGTCCCGGTCGCGGCGACCAGGTTGCCGGTGCCCTCCGCGTTGCCGACAGAAGTGACCGTGTCGCCCACGGCGAGCTTGCGGGTTTCGATGGTCGCGCTGGTGAGGCGCGAGACACTGTTGCTGTTGCTGTCAACTAGCTGCAGCACCGCGATATCGTCGCGGCGGTCAGTGCCGATGACCTTCGCGGTGTAGGTCTGGTTGGTGGATTCCACGGTCACCCTGATGGAGGTCGATCCCTCCACGACGTGATTGTTGGTGAGAATCTCGCCGCCCGAGGTGAAGATGATGCCGGTGCCGGCCGCTTGCGAGCTGGAGTTGTAGTCGAGAGTCGAGACGATGGTGACGACGCCCACCGTCTGCTCGGTGGTTGCGGCGCTCGCGTTAACTGAGGTGCGTCCAGCCTGGGGCCCGGTGAAGGTTCCGCCGTGTCCATTCCTGCTGCCGTTGCCGGTGTATCCGGAGCCGCTCGAACCCGATCCCGTCGACCCTTGGGCCGAACTGGAGGAGCCGTTGTCGCTGCGGAGGGCGGCGAGCGCCGTGCCGAGGCCGACGCCGGTTGCGCCGACGCCGAGGGCAACGACGACGGCCCCACCGATCAGGAGGCCGCGATATTTGCGACGGCGTGGCGCGGCGGGCTCGGAGAAAGATTCGGGATCGGGGTTCTGGGGGTAATTCTCGCTCATGAGTACAGTTCAGGCCAACTAACTCGGAACTCCCTATGAGCGGACTGCGCGAGTGTTGCGAGCTACCTCGGACTTGCCCGTCTCTAGGGCCGTGCCTCCGCGGCCTCGAGCACGACCTTGCCCCGCAGATGGCCGGTCTCGAGCCGGCGGAAGGCGTCGGCCACCCCGTCAAACGGGAACGTCGCCGCGATCGGCAGGTCAACGTCGCCGGCCATGACCAGGGCGGCGAGCGCGTCCAGGGTTGGAATACTGGTGGGTCCGCGGCCAACACGACGGATTCCGAACTCGTGCGGGTCGACGGCGTTGGTGTTGATCCGGTGTGGGGGAATGCCCAGCTCGAGGAACTGCAGCACTGCGGCGTGCCCGTGCAGGTCAAAGGCCGCGGTGACCCCGTCGGGCGCGAGCGCGCGCACGTTCTCGACAAGCCGCAGACCGTACTCGACCGGTTCGATCCCCCGCGAGCGCAGCCAGTCGTGATTCGCCGATGATGCGCTGCCGATGACCCGGATGCCGCGCAGCACCGCCAGCTGCGACAGCACGCCGCCGACCCCACCGGCGGCCGCGCTGACCACGATGGTGTCGCGCCCCGTTCCCGCGGAGCCGCCGTCGAGCGGTTGCGACGCCAAGGCGTCCCACGCCGTCTGGCCGACGAGAGCAAGGCCTCCGGCAACCGTCCACGGCAACCCGGCGGGCTTGCGAGCGAGGAAGCTCGCGTCGGTCACGAGGTGCGTTTGGAATGCGCCATCCGGAACCGTGCCGAAAACTTCGTCGCCCACGGCCAACCCAGCATCGGGGCCGACCGCCTCGATTACACCCGCCAGCTCACGGCCAATACCCGCGGGGAAGGTCAGTGCGTACTGCGGGCCGCCCTCACGGCGCTTCGCGTCGGCGGGGTTCAGGCCGGCCGCGCGCAGAGCGACCCGCACCTCGCCCTGACCCGGGGTGGCGAGGGGCTCGTCTACGAGCTCAAGTACCTCTGGGCCGCCGAAGCGGGAGAAACGGACGACGCGATTTGTGGTCACATTCGCATCGTATCCGCGGGACACGCCGTGGGGGGTTGACCCGGCGGGCCAGCGGGTGCACCCTAATGCCAGACCAACTCATCGCCCAGTAGAGCCGGAGTCAGTGACCCGCCACTGGGCGATGAGTGTTTAAGGTGAAATTTACCCCGGCCCACCTCACGGGGCGTACCCGCATCACAGTGAGGGTCAACCGATCACGCCGACCCTAAATCAGCGGTGCGGCCCCGGTGCTCGGTGCTCGGTGCTCGGTGCGCCCGCGAGCGCGGCAGCGAGCTGGGCGCGTTCGGTGGTAATCGTTCGGAGCAGAGCGGCCTCGTCGGCCTGCGCGGTCAAGCGGCTGTCACGCCGCGTCACGATGCGATTGCGCGTGAATGCCAGGCGCGTGACATCCCGGATGTAGCTGCGCATCAGCTTGCCCT
>JAYTXO010000410.1:0-2828 GCA_043742905.1 Microbacteriaceae bacterium
TACATCGCCGATGGCACCCTCGTCGTGAAGAGCGGCCAGACCGCCTTCAACCAGGTCGCAATCCTGCGCTGGGACCCGGCAACCGCCAAGGCTCGCATGCAGGACCTCATCGCCAAGTCCTATTCGAGCGGCGCCGATGTGCAGGGTGTGCTGTCCCCGTACGACGGACTCTCGGACGGCATCCTGAGCGCGCTCGAGGGCGCCGGCTACGGATCGGGCGGGAAGGCCCTCCCGATCATCACTGGCCAGGACGCCGAGATCGCCAGTGTGAAGCAGATTATCGCGGGCACGCAGTACTCGACGATCTACAAGGACACCCGTCAGCTCGCTGCCGGGGCCGCGAAGATGGCGAATGACCTGCTCACCGGCAAGACGCCGGAGGTCAACGACACCAAGACCTACGACAACAAGGTTAAAGTCGTGCCGAGCTACCTCTTCCAGCCGGTTATCGTCACGAAAGACAACTACGAGAAGATCCTGGTCGGCGGCGGTTACTACACCGACGCAGACCTGAAGTAGTTCGAGTCGTTCCCACAGACCGGGCGGTGCGACGTGAAAGTCGCCCCGCCCGGTCTGCACTCACAAGCACGAGGGAGTCCCCAGCACATGGCGAACAGTATTCTCGAAATGCGAGACATCTCCAAGACGTTCCCCGGCGTGAAAGCGCTGCAGGACGTCACCATCTCGGTCGAGGAGGGCTCCGTCCACGCGATCTGCGGCGAGAACGGTGCCGGCAAGTCCACCCTCATGAAGGTGCTCTCCGGGGTGTACCCGCACGGCACATTCGACGGGCACATCCTCATCAACGGCGAACCCGTCGAGTTCAAGTCGATTAACGATTCCGAGGCCGCAGGCATCGTGATCATCCACCAGGAGCTGGCGCTGTCGCCCTACCTGTCGATCGCCGAGAACATCTTCCTCGGCAACGAGAAGCAGCGAGCAGGCTTCATCGACTGGAACGAGACCAACCTCGAGGCGGGCAAACTGCTCGCCAAGGTCGGCCTGCGCGACAACCCGATCACGAAGATCGTGGACATCGGCGTCGGCAAGCAGCAACTCGTCGAGATCGCGAAGGCGCTCTCGAAGGAGGTCAAGATCCTGATCCTGGATGAGCCGACCGCCGCGCTCAACGACGACGACTCGGCCCACCTGCTCGACCTGATCCGCCAACTCAAGGAGCAGGGCATCACGTCGATCATCATCAGCCACAAGCTGAACGAGATCAAGGCGATCGCCGACAAGGTCACGATCATCCGCGACGGCAAGACGATCGAGACGCTGGACATGCACGCGCAGGATGCCAGCGAGAACCGGATCATCAAGGGCATGGTGGGCCGCGACGTGGCCAGCCGCTTCCCCGACCACATGCCCCACATCGGCGAGGAGCTGCTCCGCGTCGAGCACTGGACCGTCCACCACCCGCTCGACCGCAGCCGCAAGGTCGTCGACGACGCCAACATCTCGGTGAAGGCGGGCGAGATCGTGGGCATCGCAGGACTCATGGGCGCGGGTCGCACGGAGCTCGCGATGAGCATCTTCGGCCATAGCTACGGCGTCGGCATCAGCGGACAGGTGTTCAAGCGCGGCGTGCCGATCTCGGTCAATACGGTGTCGAAGGCGATCGCAAACGGGATCGCGTACTCGACCGAGGACCGCAAGCGCTACGGGCTCAACCTGATCGACAACATCCAGCGCAACATCTCGATCGCCGCGCTCGACAAGCTCGTCAACTGGCTCAAGCTGGTCGACGCGCACAAAGAGACGACGATCGCCAACGAGTACCGCGCATCGATGAACATCAAGACGCCGAACGTGACGGCGATCACCGGCAAGCTCTCGGGCGGCAACCAGCAGAAGGTCGTGCTCTCGAAGTGGATGTACGCCGATCCCGACGTGCTGATCCTCGACGAACCGACCCGCGGCATCGACGTGGGAGCGAAGTACGAGATTTACACGATCATCGATCGCCTCGCCGACCAGGGGAAGGGCATCATCGTCATCTCCTCGGAGCTGCCGGAGCTGCTCGGCATCTGTGACCGCATCTACACGCTCAGTGAGGGCCGAATCACGGCGGACGTCCCGCGCGAGAAGGCCACCGCCGAATATCTCATGCAATTCATGACCCAGGAACGCGAGAAGACCCACGCATGAAACCGCTCAGCAACGCCGTCACCTACCTGGCGAGCCAGCTCCGCCAGATCGGCCTGTTCATCGCCCTGATCGTGATCGTGGTGTTCTTCCAAATCACCACGCAAGGGATCACCCTGGCACCGATCAACGTCTCCAACCTGGTGGTTCAGAACAGTTACATCCTGATTCTCGCCGTCGGCATGGTGATGGTGATCATCGCCGGCCACATCGACCTCTCGGTGGGCAGCGTCGTCGCCTTCATCGGCGCAATGGCAGGGGTGATGATCTCGGAGTGGCACATCCCGTGGCCGGTCGCGGTGATCCTGTGTCTCGTGATCGGGGCCCTGGTGGGTGCCTGGCAGGGATTCTGGATCGCGTACTTCGGCATCCCGGCCTTCATCGTCACCCTGGCGGGCATGCTCGTCTTCCGCGGGGCGGCGCAGATCGCCCTTGGCAACCAGCAGATCTCGTTCTTCCCGAAGGAGTTCCGCGCGATCGGATCTGGCTTCCTCCCAGCGTTCGGCACGACGGGGTATGAGCCGCTTACCCTGATCCTCGGGATCGTCGCCTGCCTCGCGATCGTGGGCAATGGCGTGCGTCAGCGGATGGTGCGGCGCAAGTACAACCTCGAGGACGAGCCGGTCTGGTGGTTCGCCGCCAAGCTGGTCTTCCTGATCGCGCTCGTCATGATCGTGGCC
>JAYTXO010000411.1:0-2412 GCA_043742905.1 Microbacteriaceae bacterium
GAGGCCGTCGTGCGCGGCAAGGACGACCCGGCACCGAGCGCGATCGTGTTCAGCGAAACGGTCAGCGGTTTCGTGATCAAGGTCGAGGGTGGCAGCTACGCGCTCCGGGTCTTCGACGCGGCGTCGGAAGCAATCGAGAACTTCGGCGGCATCGACGCTTTCGCCTACGACCCAGAGTGGGTCGTCACGGCCGCGTGGTCGGAGAACCCCGCGGGCACAACGCTGGGCTTCGAACACCTCAAGGACGACGGGCAAACCCGTCACGAGGTGATCCCCGGCTCGATTACCTTCACCCGTGACGGCGTCGACTACGACCTTGCGGCGTTCAAGGCCGGTCGCGCGTTGCAGCTCGTGTTCGCTGACTCCACGAGCGGCGATACGACATATAGCGTAGGACGCTTCCTGTTGGTGGCCCCCAACTCGGACGGCACCATCACGCTGGACTTTAACCGTGCGATCCTGCCGCCCTGTGCTTTCAGCTACGCCTTCAACTGCCCCATGCCGCCGAAACAAAACCGCTTCAGCGTGCCGATCGAAGCTGGCGAAAAGAATGTGCTCGCAAAGAACGGGGCTCTGCTGCACGAGTCGTGATCCCGTCACGACTGACGGATACGGCGACACCCGCACCCGCAGCCGCACCGGGTCGACGGCGGTGCGCGGCAGACTGGTGGGATGCACGTCGCCCTGAGTCGAGCCGGCGCGGTGATTACCGCGAGGGAACTCGACGACTCGGGTCGGGAGCTTGGTCGTCGGGAGTTGGACGACGGCGGGCTGTCCGCGTGGGTGCGCGAACGCGAGATCGAGCATCCGCGCTGGGTGTGGAGCGACACGTCTCGGTGGTACCCGGCGCTGTTGGCCGGGGGCGTGCGGATCGAGCGGTGCGTCGATCTGCGGTTGTGCCACCGCATCATCCGGATGGCGGCGGCGACGGCCCTCTCCGAGATCGCGCGGGCCGAGCGCGGCAGCTGGGATCGGCCGCCAGCTGAGGAGCGCGACGTTACCGACGCGCTCTTTGATCTCGAACCGCCGCCGGTCGATGACGATCCGGTGCCCGAATGGCTGCGGCAGCGCGCTGCCGTCGAGGCAAGCGTGCGCCCCGGCAAGCTGACCCTGCTTCTTGCGGCGGAGAGCGTCGGCGCGCTGGTCGCCGCCGAGATGCGCTTCGCTGGCCTGCCGTGGAGTCGCGAACGCCACGATGAGCTACTCAACGAGCTGCTCGGTCCGCGGCCTGTTGAGGGCCGTCCGGCCAAGATGGAGGCGGTCCTGGCCCGCGTGCGCGAAGCATTGGACGAGCCGGATCTGAACCCCGACTCGCCGGTCGAGTTGATCAAAGGGCTGCAGCGCGCCGGCCTGCAAACCACTTCGACGCGATCGTGGGAGTTGAAGGAAATCAAGCATCCGGCCATCGCGCCGCTGCTCGAGTACAAGAAACTCGCCAGGCTGCACTCGGCGAACGGATGGCACTGGGTCGACAAGTGGGTGCAGGATGGCCGCTTTCGCCCGGTCTACGTGCCCGGTGGGGTCGTGACCGGCCGCTGGGCCTCGGACGGCGGCGGGGCGCTGCAGCTGCCGCGCCAAGTGCGCGGGGCGGTGGTTGCTGATCCGGGGTGGACGTTCGTGGTCGCCGACGCCTCGCAGCTCGAACCCCGCGTACTGGCCGCGATGTCCGGCGACACGGCGATGGCTCGGGCCGGACAGGCACAGGACATGTACCAGGGAATGGTTGGCTCGGGAGCAGTCGAGACCCGCGCCCAGGCGAAGTACGGGATGCTCGGCGCGATCTACGGAGGAACCACCGGCGAGAGCGGCCGGATGAAGCCGCGAATCGAGCGCGCGTTTCCGCGCGCAATGGAGTACGTGGAGGCGGCAGCGCGCGCCGGCGAACGCGGTGAGGTGGTCAGTACCTGGCTCGGGCGCAGCTCGCCCCCTGGCCGAGACGAGAGCTACGACGAGACGGCATCGGATGCCCAGCTGAAGCAACTCCGCAATGACGCCCGCGGCTGGGGGCGCTTCACGCGCAACTTCGTGGTTCAGGGCACGGCGGCCGAATGGGCGCTGTGCTGGATGGGCTCGCTGCGCCGCCGACTGTGGGAACTCGGCGGGGGAGACGTGGCATCCGTGCCCCTCAGTGCTCGGCCGCATCTGGTGTTCTTCCTCCACGACGAGTTAATCGTGCACACGCCAACCGTGCACGCTGAGGAGGTCGCAACCGCCCTGCGCGAGTCGGCCGCCGAGGCCGGTCGCCTACTCTTCGGATCGGCTCCGGTCGAGTTCGCCCTCACCGTGGCGACTGTGGACAGCTACGACAAGGCCAAGTAGCCCCGTTCGCTCCTCGAGCAGCCCCGAAAGTGGGCGTGTCGAAACCACACGCTTGTGATTTGGACGCTCGTTCCGGCATAATTCACACAGCAG
>JAYTXO010000412.1:0-2947 GCA_043742905.1 Microbacteriaceae bacterium
GACGCACGCCACTGCGCCACCGGCGCGCACGGCGACAAGAGATGCCGGATCGGCCCCCGGTCGGGCAAAGTGGCCGCGCCGCGCACGGATGAGTTCCCCGTGATGAACGGCGGAACGAATCCGCGTCTCGGTCATCCCCAGCGCGAGCAGCTGCAGCGTGGTGAAGTGATCCATGAGAGCAGGATGTAGAAGTCGCGACCGACGAGCCGCGCAGGCGAACGAGACTGTGGACACCCGACCAGCGGAGGTAACTCAGGAGGAATGGCCCGGATGCGGTCAATTTGGCATCCCGAAGGTTAGAAGTTCCTGAGTTGCGTCCGGGCTCCGCACCGCCCGGGAATACGGCTCGCGATCCGGCGTTGTATTCTGTAAAACGAAGCACGTGCTCCGGGGTCGGTGAAAGTCCGAGCCGGCGGTAAAGTCCGCGAACTCCTCTCGAATGCTGAGGGGGGCCGATCCGGTGAAACTCCGGGACCGACGGTTAAAGTCCGGATGGGAGGAAGCACGCGTCTTCGGACGCGCCGCGATGAGTGATCGTCGAGGCTGCGGTCGGAGACGATGCCACGCTTGGCAATCCCGGAATACGTCTCGCCAACGAGACCTGAGGACCGGATGAACGCCAGCACCCGACAAGGTGATGAGCAGTACGAGCGGGCGATGCGTCGTGCGCTCGAACTCGCTGAGCAGGGTCCGCTCACGGGCGGCAACCCGCAGGTCGGCTGCGTGCTCGTGAACCCCGCGGGCGAGATTGTCACCGCGGGCTGGCACCGCGGCGCGGGCACCCCGCACGCGGAGGCCGACGCGCTCTCGAAGCTGCCGACAACCGCGAGCGGCGCCCCGGATGCCGCGGGGCTCACCGCCGTGGTCACCCTCGAGCCCTGCAACCACACCGGGCGAACGGGTCCCTGTTCTGTCGCGCTACTGAACGCCGGAGTCGAGCGCGTGGTCTACGCGCTCGAAGACCCGGGTGCGACGTCCGGCGGGGGCGCAAGTCGACTCCGCAGCGCCGGCGTCGAAGTGATCGCCGGCGTGCTCGCCGACGAGGCGGAGGCTTTATTGCATCCGTGGCTCACGGCGGTCTCGCGCGGCCGGCCATGGGTCACGGTGAAGTGGGCGTCGACGCTCGACGGGCGGGCAGCGGCTTCCGACGGAACGAGCCAGTGGATCACTGGCGCGGGCTCGCGCCAGCGCGTGCACGAGGAGCGCGAGGCGAGCGACGCAATCCTGGTCGGCACCGGAACGGTGCTGGCCGACGACCCGAGCCTCACCGCGCGCGGCGAAGGCGGCGAACTCCTCGCCCACCAGCCAGTCCCGGTCGTCATCGGCGAGCGTGACGTGCCTCCGGATGCCCGCTTGCGCCAGCATCCGGCGGGCCTGATCGAGACGCACAGCCGCGATCTCGCCGCGATCCTCGCCGACCTCGATGTCCGCGGACTGCGCCGCGTCTACGTCGAGGGTGGGGCCACCCTGGCGAGCGCCATCGTCGCCGCCGGTTTTGCTGACGAGTTCTCGATCTACCTCGCCCCGGTGCTACTGGGCGGCGACAAAGTCGCGCTCGGCGATCTCGGTATTCCGACCATCGGCCAAGCGCTCCGCCTACACCTCAGCACGATCGAGCGGCTCGGGGACGACCTGCATTTGATCGCAACCCCGGCAAACCCGGCAACCCGAGCAACCCCGAACAAGGAGAACTGAATGTTCACCGGAATCATCGAAGAACTCGGCGAAGTCACCGCCTGGGAGCAGAACGGCGACGCCGCCCGCCTGACCGTGCGCGCGCCGATCGCCGCCTCCGACGCTCGCCACGGTGACTCCATCGCGGTCAGCGGCGTGTGCCTCACGGTCGTCGACCAGGGCGCCGACTGGTTCACCGCGGATGTCATGGCCGAGTCGATCACGGCCAGCACCGTCGGCCGCCTTACCCCCGGCGATCACGTCAACATCGAGCGCGCCGCCGCCCTGTCCTCCCGCCTCGGCGGCCACATCGTGCAGGGGCACGTCGACGGTTTCACCACCATCCTCTCCGTCGAGGATGGCTCGGCCTGGAGGGTCGTGCGCCTCGCCCTCCCCCACGAGCTCGCCGGTCTCGTCACGCGCAAGGGTTCGATCGCGATCGACGGTATCTCCCTCACGGTTTCTGCCGTCAGCGACCCCGACGAGCCAAACCAGTGGTTCGAGGTGTCCCTGATCCCCGAAACCCTCGAAGCGACCACCCTCGGCGCACAAGCAGCCGGGGACACGGTCAACCTGGAATCCGACATCCTGGCCCGTCACGTCCAGCGATTGCTCGCTGTCGAGAATGCGAATAAAGGAGAACGAGCATGAGCCTCGCCGAAATCCCCGCAGCACTGCAGGCGCTGAGAGAAGGTCGCCCCGTCATCGTCGCCGACGACGAGGGCCGTGAGAACGAGGGCGATGTAATCATCGCCGCCGAGTCCGCGAGCCAGGAGTGGGTGGCCTGGATGGTGAAGCACACTTCCGGCTTCATCTGCGCCCCGATGACGAACGAGATAGCCGACCGTCTCGCCCTGCCGCCGATGGTGCAGCACAACGAAGACCCGCGCGGTACCGCGTACACGGTCTCGGTGGATGCCGCGGATCGCCTCAGCACCGGCATCAGCGCTTCTGACCGGGCCCACACCCTGCGGGTGCTGGCCGACCCGACTTCGACTCCGGAGCGGCTGCATCGTCCCGGCCATATCCTTCCCCTCCGAGCCGTAGATGGCGGCGTGCGTGAGCGCGATGGGCACACCGAGGCATCCGTTGACCTGATGAAGTTGGCCGGACTGACCCCGGTTGCCGCGATCTCAGAGATCGTCGCCGACGACGGCGAGATGGAGCGCCTGCCCGGCCTGATCGCCCTCGGTGAGCGCGAAGGAGTTCCGGTGATCACCATCGAGTCGCTCATCCGGTTCATGATCGCCATCGAATGCGAGGCCGACCCACA
>JAYTXO010000413.1:0-3618 GCA_043742905.1 Microbacteriaceae bacterium
GCGTTCGGCTCCGACGAGCAAACGAAGGCCGTCACTCAGCACCTGATTGCTGATGGCGTGGTCTGGATGTCCGGATCGAAATGGCGGGGCCGTGACATCTTGCGGATCTCGGTAAGCAACTGGTCGACCAACGACGCAGATGTCGCGGAGGCGATCGCCGCTGTTGCACGGGCCGTCGACGCCGTTCACACGCAGCAAGGAAATCACCGCTCATCGCCTGACGGCCACCACGTCGAGTCGGACCCGGCACCGCCGCATTTCGCGGGCAGCGAATCGCGTCACGACTAAGCCGCCGAGGTATCCACCGATCAGCACGGGGTCGAGCTCGGCTGGAGTCAGTCGCCCGCCGAAGGCGAAGATGACGCTGAGAGCCGCGATCGCGCCGAGCAACGGCCACTCGCGCGCCGCGATCCAGGTCACTCGCTCAACGCCCGAGAGCACTGGAACGACGGTCATCCGCACCAGTTCGGCACCGTGCCGGGGGGTAACCGATGTGATTGTCATGCCTTCAGCATCTTTCCGAGAGGCCAGGCATGAGCTTTCCCTGACGGAAAACTCACAGCAGAGGATCGAACACTCACGGTTTTGAATGACAGAGTGGACTAGTGACCCTGAAGACGTGGCTGCTGCAGGGCCTCCGAAATGATTCCGGCGCCCACGAGGGCGCATACACTGAGGCCCCCGCGAAGAAGAGTGCCTGGTGGCGGGTCATGACTCTCACCGGCGTGGACTACTTCTCGTCCCTCGGCTACCAGCCGGCCATCGCTGCCGTGGCGGCCGGACTGCTTTCCCCGCTCGCCACCATCGTGTTGGTTCTGCTGACCGTATTTGGCGCGCTCCCGGTCTACCGCCGCGTCGCGCGCGAGAGCTTCAAGGGCGAGGGCTCGATCGCCATGCTTGAGCGCCTGCTGCCGTGGTGGGGCGGCAAGTTGTTCGTCCTGGTGCTGCTGGGTTTCGCCGCTACCGACTTCATGATCACCATCACGCTCTCGGCAGCGGATGCCGCGGCGCACGCCATCGCGAATCCCCTCGTTCCGAGCTGGCTGCAGGGCGCCAATGTTCCGGTCACCCTGGTGCTCGTCGCGCTCCTCGCCGTCGTTTTCCTGCGCGGATTCCGCGAGGCCATCAACATCGCCTTCGTGCTGGTCGTCGTTTACCTGGCGCTCAACGCGGTAGTCGTGGCAGTGGCACTCGGGCACGTCGCCGGCAACGCCGTAGTGATCACGGACTGGTGGGCGGCACTCAACCAGCAGCACGGCAACATCTTCGTGATGATCGGAATCGCGCTGATCGTCTTCCCGAAACTCGCCCTCGGCCTGTCCGGGTTCGAGACCGGCGTCGCCGTGATGCCACTGGTTCAGGGTGATCCTGGCGACACCCCACAGAAGCCGCTCGGTCGTATCCGTGGCGCGCACCACTTGCTGAGCTCGGCCGCCTTCATCATGAGCGCGTTCCTGATCACCTCGAGCCTGGCCACCACCCTGCTCATCCCGCAGAAGGAGTTCGCGGCGGGCGGCCAAGCCAACGGTCGCGCGCTGGCGTTCCTCGCTCACCAGTATCTGGGTCCGGTCTTCGGCACCGCATACGACATCAGCACCATCGCCATCCTCTGGTTCGCGGGGGCGTCGGCCATGGCCGGACTGCTCAACCTGGTGCCGCGCTTCCTGCCGCGCTACGGGATGGTGCCGCAGTGGGCGGCGGCTGTGCGTCCGCTCGTGCTCGTGTTCACCGTGATCGCGATCATCATCACCATCGCCTTCCGGGCGGATGTGGACGCCCAAGGCGGCGCGTACGCGACGGGCGTGCTTGTGCTGATCACCTCTGCATCCGTCGCGGTGTTCCTGTCGGCGATGCACAAGAAGCAGCGCCGCGCGACGATCGGTTTTGCCGTGGTGTCTGCCGTATTCGCGTACACCACCGTGGTCAACATCATTGAGCGGCCGGAGGGCGTGCGAATTGCCGGTCTATTCATCCTCGGCATCTTGATCGTCTCGCTCGTGTCGCGTGTGCAGCGCTCGTTCCAGTTGCGGGCGATCTCGGTGACGTTGGATGCCACGGCTCTCGACTTCGTCAATGGCGATGCCGAGGAGACCGGGGGCGTGCGGATTCTCGCCAACGAGCCGGATGACGGCTCGGAGGAGGAGTACCGGCAGAAGGCCGCGCAAGAGCGACGCGACTCGGGCATCCCGATGCGCGTGGCCGTGATCTTCCTCGAGGTGCACCGCGCCGATTCCTCCGACTTCGAGGAAGACCTCGTGGTCGAGGGGGTGGTGCACCACGGCTACCGGGTGTTGATGGTCAAGAGCGGCAACATCCCGAACACCATCGCGGCCGTGCTGCTGGAGATCCGGGAGATTACCGGGGTTGTGCCCGACATCTACTTCGAGTGGACCGAGGGCGACCCGATCTCGAACATGTTCCGTTACCTCGTCACGGGTGGCGGCGAGGTCGCTCCGGTGACGCGCGAGGTGCTGCGCCGTGCCGAGCACAACCCGAAGCGGCGCCCGGACGTGCACGTCTCCTAGCTGGGGTCGGAAACTCCCGCGTCGGACGAGCCTGTGTTGGACGAGCCGGAGTCGGACGCGCCCGGGTCGCCGAGGTCTTCGATCCACAGGTCGTCGTCAGCGCGCAGCGTCTGCCACGCTGCATACGCAACGCCGACGACGGCGACCGCACCAAGCGCGACGAGGATGTACTTGCCCGGCCCGGACTTCTTGGCCGGCTCGATGATATGCGTCTGGCGACCAGCGTTCGTCGCGGCCGCGCTTGCTTGCTTCAGGATGGCGCGAATGCGCGGGTCCTTCGCGACGTCAATCATCGCGAGCGCGGACCCGATCGCGCCGGAGAGCGCCGGCAGCACGTCATCTGAGAAGCGCTCGCCCGCCCGCGACGCAGCGTGACGGCTGGCGGCGACGCCCGACGCCACCGCGGGGAGCAGGCGGGACTCGTAAGTTTCGCGAGCTCGGGGCCCGACCTCTTCGCGGGCGTAGTTCGCCGCCTGGCGGCGAGCATCTTTCAGCACTGCGCTCGCATGTTCGAGCGCCTCGCGCTGCTCGTCCCACAGCTCTTCAGCCGAGCGCTTGAGCTTATTCAGTTCATTTTGACGCTTGCGTGACAATGCCATGTCGACCTCCGTCGTGCGTGTTCCGCGAACATGCCCATCCTGCCATGCACGCCCGGCCGTGGGCGATGGATTCCTCTGGATCGTCGCGGGGAGCGCGGTCCATGCCTGCATGACAGAATATCGGCATGGCTCTTCACACCGCGGTCGCGACTTTCCACACCAACCACGGCGACATCCGGATCAACCTCTTCGGAAACCACGCCCCGATCACTGTCGAGAACTTCGTCGGACTTGCAACCGGGGCCAAGGAGTGGACCGACCCGAAGTCCGGTCAGAAGACCAAGGTCCCGCTGTATAACGGCGTAATCTTCCATCGCATCATCAAGGACTTCATGCTCCAGGGCGGCGACCCGCTCGGCCGAGGCACCGGCGGCCCCGGCTACAACTTCAAGGACGAGATCCACCCCGAGCTCACCTTCAGCTCGCCGTATCTGCTGGCCATGGCGAACGCGGGGCCAGGCACCAACGGGTCCCAGTTCTTCATCACCACGGTG
>JAYTXO010000414.1:0-6503 GCA_043742905.1 Microbacteriaceae bacterium
CGCGCTGATCATCTCGATGACCCTGACCTCGGCTGGCTGCCCGCTCACCGACGTGATCGAGGAGCAGACCGGACAGTCGCTGGACGGCGTCGTCGAGCGCTTCCGCATCAACTGGGTCTGGATGCCGCCATGGGGTCCCGACCGGATCACCGACGACGGCCGCGACATGATGCGCGCGATCGGGTTCAGCATCTAGTTGCTAGTTGCTAGAGGTGCCTCGAAACAGCTAGTCGTGCTGCGAGGAGTCGCGGCGTTTCGCAAGTTTGTTTGCACCGAACCACGCTAACGGCAGTAGTCCTGCGGCGATAAGCGCCTTGATGGTGCCCGGGATGAGGAACGGGACCAGACCGTAATTCAGAGTCGACTCCAAATCGAGGTGAGCGACGACCGCAAGCCACGGCAAACCGATCACGAACACCGACAGCGTGCCAGCGACGAAGGTTGCCAGAGCCTTCAGGAACTTGCGGTCCCACTGGCGCTCGGCGAGCCATCCGACCAGGGCGGCCGAGAGAATGAAGCCCACGATGTAGCCGCCGGTCGCACCGAAGATAACGCCCGGGCCCGCCGTGTGCGATCCATCGCTGTTAGGGGCGAAGACCGGGATGCCGATGAGGCCAAGAAGCGCGTAGACAACCATCGAAAGGCCGCCGCGAGCCCAACCCAGAGTGGAGCCGACGAGCAGAACGGCGAGCGTCTGTCCGGTGATCGGCACGAGCGGCAGCGGGATTGTGAGCTGCGCGAGGATCGTCACGAGCGATGCGCCGGCGACGACGAGGACGATGTCTATCACGAGATTGCGCGGGAAGACGCGGTCCGCGAGGACGAGACGGCGAGCGGAGGGGGCGAGAGTCGTCATGTGATTCCTTGTTCGTCGGCGAATGATACGGGGAGGCTCGGAATGAGGGGGTCGTCCCTCCGGTTAGACTAACGGGCTGGCCCACTCGGGCCCTTGTCGCAACTCTCCAAAGACGCAGCCATTCCCTCGAAAGGGGCCGTTCGCCGTGCTCGCCGTGCATGATCTCGAAATCCGAGTGGGCGCACGCCTGCTTATGGAGGACGTGAACTTCCGCGTCGATAAGGGCGACAAGATCGGTCTCGTGGGCCGCAACGGGGCAGGCAAGACCACGCTTACCAAGACTCTGGCCGGCGAAATCGTGCCTAACGGCGGCCGCATCGACCGCACCGGCGAGATCGGCTACCTACCGCAGGATCCACGCTCTGGCAATCCTGAGGACACCGCACGCACGCGCGTCCTCGACGCGCGGGGCCTCGGCCAACTGGTGAAAGGCATCCGCGAATCGACCATGGAGATGGCGAGCCCGGACCCCGCTGTCAGCGAAGCCGCAATGACCAAGTACTCGCGCCTCGAGGACCAGTTCCTCGCGCTCGGCGGGTACGCGGCGGAGGCAGAAGCAGCGTCGATCGCGTCCAACCTCTCGCTGCCCGACCGGATTCTCGACCAGCAGCTCAAGACGCTCTCGGGGGGTCAGCGTCGCCGTATCGAGCTCGCGCGGATCCTGTTCTCGGGGGCCGACACGATGATCCTCGACGAGCCGACCAACCATCTGGATGCCGACTCCGTGGTGTGGCTCCGCGAGTTCCTGAAGAGCTACGCCGGCGGCGTAATCGTGATCAGCCACGACGTCGACCTCGTGCAGGACACGGTGAACAAGGTGTTTTACCTCGACGCCAACCGCCAGGTGATCGATATCTACAACATGGGCTGGAAGCATTACCTGCGCCAGCGCGAGTCCGACGAGGAGCGCCGCAAGAAGGAGCGGGTCAACGCCGAGAAGAAGGCGAGCACGCTGCAGCTGCAGGCCGCACGATTTGGCGCCAAGGCCAGCAAAGCAGCGGCAGCTCATCAGATGGTGGCGCGCGCCGAGAAGCTCCTAGAGGGGCTCGACGAGGTGCGGGTTGCCGATCGAGTTGCCAAACTACGCTTCCCGGAGCCTGCGGCCTGCGGACGAACGCCGCTCGCGGCATCCGGACTCAGCAAGAGCTACGGCTCGCTGGAGATCTTCACCTCGGTCGACCTTGCGATCGATCGTGGCTCGAAGGTGGTCGTGCTCGGACTCAACGGAGCAGGCAAGACCACGCTCCTGCGCATCCTGGCCGGCGTCGACAAACCAGACACGGGCCAGATCGAGCCCGGTCACGGGCTGCGGGTGGGCTACTACGCACAGGAGCACGAAACAATCGACGTCAAACGCACCGTGTTGCAGAACATGCTGAGCGCCTCACCCGCCCTTGGCGAGACCGAGGCGCGCAAGGTGCTCGGCTCCTTCCTGTTCACGGGAGACGACGGTCACAAGCAAGCCGGGGTGCTCTCCGGTGGAGAGAAGACCCGCCTTGCCCTTGCGATGATCGTTGTCTCCGGTGCCAACGTGCTGCTCCTGGACGAGCCGACCAACAACCTGGACCCCGCTAGTCGCGAAGAGATACTGGGCGCCCTAGCGGCCTACCAGGGCGCTGTGGTGCTGGTCTCGCACGATGAGGGCGCCGTGGAAGCGCTGAACCCGGAGCGCGTGCTCATCCTGCCCGAGGGCACAGAAGACCACTGGAACCCCGACTACTCTGACCTCATCAGCATTAGCTAGTGCGCCGCCGCTCCGATCGAGCACACGACGACTCAGCGGATGCCAGCCTTGTCGAGGATCGCGTCCTCGGCGTCGGTGTCCGAGCTTCGCAACCTCGGAGCTCGCGCCGCCGCCTGCTGCGCAACGGGCAGGGCGTTGATGCGCCGCTCGCGCCGGAACGCCCAGAACAACCCAAAGAAGGCGAGACCCCCGAAGGCGATCCACTGGATCGCGTAAGAGAGATGCGGCCCCTCGTCCGGCACCGGCTCCTCGATCGCCCGCGGCCGAGTTGCGGTCGCAGGTGTCTCGGTATCGAGAAGCCCGTATGCACCGGTGTATGCCTTGAGGGTCCCCGCCAGTTTTGCAACTGTCGGCAGGTTGATCGAGGCCACCTGCCCGGCAGGGGCAGTTCGACCGGGGAGGACCGGCTCACTCTGCTGAAGTCGAGCCACTACCGTCACCTCGCCGGAGGGGGCTTCCGGAATGACGCGCGGAGCGTCCTGCGCATTGCCGATCGAAAGCCAGCCTCTGTCCACGATGAAGACACGGCCGTCGTTTATTTGGAAGGGCACGAGCACCTCGAACCCGGGGTTCGCGTTGTACGGCCGATTGCGGGCGAGCAACTGCTCGTCGCGTAGATAGCGCCCGTTCAGCTCAACCGGCCGCCACTCCTCACCGGCTTTCCACGAGCCAAGCGAGGGCAGCAAGCTGGCGACCGCCACGGGAGCGGACTGGTAGTTCTGGGTAACGAGGTCGCCCTGCGCGATGGTCTCGGCTCGACGCGCCCACTGCCACCAAGACAACAGGCCACAAGCGATCGCGAAAGCGACTACCAGCGCAAGGTAGGCGCCCCAACGCCGTACGCCGGTGGGTGCCGCGGACGAGGACGAAGGCGGGTGCGGGGTGGGCGAGTCGATCGCGGGGCTCACGCCAGGTCCGGCACGCTCTCGGGCACGACGTCTACTGCGGTGACAAGCACCGGGAATCCGCGCGAACTCAAGTAGCCCGTGAGGTGATCGCGATGCACATTGCACGCAAGCCAGACCTTGACGCGTTCAGCCGTATGAACTCGTGGGTTACGCCAGTTGATGCGCCAGAGCGCCGTCGCCGTGCACCCCGCCGATGAACAGCGGATGGCGGTCTCACCGAAGCCGATCACGCTGTGCCTTCGTTCGGGTCCCGTGGGGGAGTCACTCGCACGATCGCCCCCGGTCGTAGCACCGTGGGGCGCGGGTTTTGCTGCACGCTGTTTGCCACCACTACTGCGAAGTAGGGGAGGAAGATCGCGCCTACCGCCGGGATCAAGACCCACCAGCCCGGAACAAACAGGCACGCGATGATGCAGAGCACGCGTACAGCCTGCGTGATGGCGTACTTGATCATGCGCGAATGCCGCTCAGCATCTGGGGACGGCGGCAGTTCGGTGATCGACATGGACTTGGTTCGCATAGGTGTTTAGCAGCCTACGCTCGGAATCTCGAGAGTGCGTGCGATCGGTAGAGTGGGCGACCATGAGCACCCCACGCACCGTACTGATCACCGGCGGAAACCGTGGCATCGGCTTCGCCATCGCCGAAGAATTCGTCGCGGCTGGCCACCGCGTGGCCGTGACCACCCGCTCAGGCGAGGGCCCGGCAGGCAGCCTCACGGTGCGCGCGGACGTCACCGACGTGGCGGCTCTCGACGCCGCATTTACCGAAGTCGAACAGAGGCTTGGGCCGGTCGAGGTCGTCGTGGCCAACGCGGGAATCACCCGAGACATGCTGCTGCTGCGCATGACCGAGAACGACTTCGACGCCGTCGTCGACACCAACCTCGGCGGGGCGTTCCGCGTCGTCAAGCGGGCCTCGAAGGGGATGCTGAAAGCCAAGTTCGGCCGAATCATCCTGGTCTCGAGCGTTGTAGGTCTGTTCGGTGGCGCGGGACAGGTGAACTACTCCGCCTCCAAAGCCGGACTGGTTGGCATGGCCCGCTCAATCACGCGGGAGCTCGGGTCCCGCGGGATCACCGCGAACGTCGTCGCACCAGGGTTCATCGAGACCGACATGACGGCCGAGCTGCCGAAGGCCCAACAGGCCGAATACAAGAAGTCGATTCCAGCGGGGCGGTTTGCCAGCCCCGCCGAGGTCGCGAAGGTGATTGTCTGGCTCGCGGGCGACGACGCTGCCTACATCTCGGGAGCCGTCATCCCGGTCGATGGCGGCCTTGGGATGGGGCACTGACCGTTTCCCCTCGTGCGCAGATCAGGATCCCCACCGCGACACGCCGGTCCAACTTCCTGCTCAATGGCCCCGGGCGCCCTCGTCTCCTGATCCGCGCACGGTCGTCAGCGTCACCGGCCCGCTGATGGCGGTCCGCCGCACCACTAACCCGCTGACGGCAGCCCCACGCGCCCGACGAGCTTCGGCATTTCGCGCAGCGTAGGCCAGAAATGGCCGTCGCCCTCGGGTAGCGAAATGCCCATCAGCGGCAGGAGCATCGACAGGTCGCGCACGTCGAGCAGGGCATGCGCCAGATCGCGCACGGGTGCCTTGGCGTCGAATCCAACGGCCAGACCGCAGACCGCCATCATCGGCAGATCGTTGGCGCCGTCGCCCACCGCGATCGTCTGTGAGAGGGGTACGCCCGCATCCGCCGCCCACTCACGCAAGGCGGTCGCTTTGGCCGCGGCATCGATGATCGGAGGGATGAGGCCGCCGGTCAGCACCCCGTCGAAGATCTCGAGGCGGTTGGCTCGCCACTGGTCAAGCCCGAGTGCGGCAGCGATCGGGTCGATCACCTCGTGGAACCCACCGGATACCACCGCCACTTTCCCCCCTGCGGCGTGAACGCCGGCGATCATGGTGGAAACGCCGGCGGTGACCGACACCTTGGCGCGCACCGTCTCAATCGCGGCGGCGGGCAGCCCCGCAAGCGTCGCGACACGTTCGCGCAGGCTTGCCTCGAAATCGAGCTCGCCGTTCATGGCGCGGAAGGTGATCTCGGCGACCTTCTCGCCGGAACCAGCCTCGTCGGCGAGCAACTCGATCACCTCGTTCTCGATCAGCGTCGAATCGACATCAAGGACGACCAGGAAGGCTGCCATGGGAGCGGGAAGCCTTCCGTTGGGGTACCAGAACTAGCTGACGGTCTCGCCCTTGCCGACCACCGTGATCCCGGATTCGGTCACCGTGAAGCCGCGCGCACGATCCGCGTCGTGGTCGACGCCGACAGTCGCCCCGGGGGCGACGACGACATCCTTGTCGAGGATAGCGCGGCGCACCACGGCGTTCTCGCCGATGTGCACCCGTTCGAAGACCACCGCGTCTACCACTTTCGCACCCGAGTCCATGATGACCCATGGGCCCAAGACGCTCCGCTCAATGTGGCCACCCGAGATCACGCAGCCAAGGGAGACGATCGAGTCGATGGCGGTGCCGACGGCGTCGTGGCCGTCGCGCACGAACTTGGCCGGAGGCGAATTGAGTTGCTGGCTAAAGATCGGCCACTCGCGGTTGTACAGGTTGAAGACCGGGAGCGCCGAGATCAGGTCCTGGTGGGCGTCGAAGAACGATTCGATCGTCCCCACGTCGCGCCAGTAGAAACGGTCACGCTCGGTGGCGCCCGGTACCTCGTTGCGGTTGAGGTCGTAGACGCCCGCCTCGCCGCGAGCCACGAAGTCAGGGACGATGTCGCCGCCCATGTCGTGGTTGGAGTCGGCGCGCGCGCCGTCGCGCTGCACTGCGTCGATCAGGACGTCGGCGTCAAAGACGTAGTTGCCCATCGACGCGAGTACCTCGCCGGGGGAGTCGGCAAGGCCGACGGCGTCCTTCGGCTTCTCGCGGAAGGCGTGGATCTTTTCCGGGTTCTTGGGGTCTAGCTCGATCACGCCAAACTGGTCGGCAAGAGCGATCGGCTGGCGGATGGCCGCAACCGTCACACCCA
>JAYTXO010000415.1:0-5091 GCA_043742905.1 Microbacteriaceae bacterium
ATGATCAACCAGGTCGGCTCACTCACTTCGTCGGTGCAGGCGGTCGTCTCGGGAGGGTTCCTCGCGGTGGTGGTGATCATCCAGACCGTTCTGGCGCGCAGTCAGCGGTTGTGAGGGCCGAGCCCCGATGCCCTGAGGTGATACCGTTGTCAGGTTCACGGGCCCATGGCGCAGTTGGTAGCGCGCTTCGTTCGCAATGAAGAGGTCGGGGGTTCGAATCCCCCTGGGTCCACCCTGTGAAGAACCCCAGCCGAAGACAAACGGCCGGGGTTCTTCGCCTTCCGCCGGCCCGTAGTTCGAGGATCCGCACTGGCCTCTCCCCGCGCCGACTGGCACGCCCCCTCACCAGTACCGCGATCGTCTCGAGCCCGTCGCCGATCCTCTGACCCGGCTCTCGGGGACGGGCCGCTAACGCCGTACGTTGCCGCTGAATCCGGCGAGGGAAGCGAGCAGCACCGGCCGCGCCGCGAACCACCCGCCGACCATGAGCAGCAAGGAGGCGGCAAAGATGCCGAACCCGATCCAGTTCACCTGGTCACTGCCGCCGTACATGTGGTTGAGGTTGCGCAACGCCCCGGTGGCAAATACCAGCGTGACGTGCACGACGATGAACGCGAGAAAGAAGATGAAGATCGGGTAGTGCAGCTTGCGGGCCACCTCGGCGGGGTAGATCTTGTCGAACCGCTTCCAGCGACCGGCGAGGCCAGGCACCAGACGCAGTCCGGTCAGAATCGCAAGCGGTGAGGCGACGAAGACGACGAGGAAGTAGCTCAGCAACTGCAGGGCGTTGTAGTTGACCCAGCCGTCTTCGGTTGGCCAGTGCAGCGAGGCATACTGCAGGCCGGCCGAGACGGCGTTCGGGATGACGTCCCAGCTCGTGGGGACGATGCGCACCCACTGCCCCGTGGAGAAGATCAGCACGTAGAAGAGAAGCCCGTTCAGGATCCACAGCGTGTCCACGTTCAGGTGGAACCAGAGGTGCAGTGGGATCCTGACCGGCTGCCCCTTCGTCTTAAAGACGCCGGTGTTCTTGCGAGTCCAGTACGCGGCGGCGCGCTTCGCGGTGTGGATCTGCCAGCCCGTGCGAATGATGAACAGCAGGAAAAACGAGCTGAGGAAGTGCTGCCAGCCCAGCCAGGCCGGGAACCCGACGGGCGCCCCAGAGGGCAGCTCGGAGTGTCCAGGGTATGTGGTCATAAAGTCCTTCACCGCGGGTAAACCCCGGATGCCGTTCGCGGCCAACACGATCAGCGCGAGGCCAATCAGCACGGCGGGGATGGCCCAGACCAGTTTGAACCAGCGGCTGCGCGGCGGCGTGGGAGCGGTCGTACTCATCGGTTTCGAGCCTACCCAGTTAGACCTGGGTCATCCGGCAAGGAAGGCTCCGACGGCGGTGCCGACCCTGTTGAGATCGTTCAGCCACGGTGCGTGGCCTCCCGCAATCACCACGAGTTCGGAGCCGGGGATCGCGTCGAGGTCTGCACGTCCAGCAGCCGGGGTGAGCAGGGCATCGGTGTCTCCCCAGATCGCCAGCACCGGCACCGCGAGGCGAGACAGTTCCGTGGCGTGCACGGCGACTCCTGGACGCACCGAGAACGGGGTCATCAGTGCCCGAGTGAGCCTGGCGAGCCCGGGTGCGTAATCGGGTCGTTGTGAGATCAAGTAGGCGATCTCGGGCGCTTCGGGGGGGAGCCCGAGGAGGGCGCCGCGTCCGAGAAGATGCTCCAGCCCGCGGCTGTGCGCCGGCTCGGAGGTGGAAAGGCTGAGCAGGGCAGTGCCGAGCGCGGGGGTGGCGCGGGCGCGCATCCGGATACTCGGTGTGGTCGCGTGCAGCGCAAACTCCGGGGCTCCCAATAGCACGAGCCGCCGCAGCTGCTCGGGGTGGGCGAGCGCGAGGTAGAGGCCGAACTGGCCGCCGAGTCCGTGGCCGATGAGATCGACCTGCGTCAGCTGAAACTCCGCCAGCAGCGACTCGAGCACCGCGACGACGTGGCCGCGCAGTTGGGGACCGCTTGGCTGCGCGGCCAGTCCAGAGAGTCCCTGGCCCGGCCAGTCGACGGCGAGCACGCGGCGGTCGGGAAGTTGTCCAATCAGCGGCAGGGCGAGTGCCGTCACGCTGGCCATGTCGTGCAGCAGCAGGACCGGCGGCAGAGCGATGCTTCCGCTGGCCGCGGTAGTCATCGCGGGGAACTCCATCACGCGGATTGTGGAGCCTCCCGGGAGGTCGATCGAGTGCTCGACAACAAGGCGTCCGTAGTGCGCGGCGAGGGTCTTCTCGGCGGCCCGGATCCGGGCGTCGAGGAGGGCCGGGTCGGCGGTGGCCATCAGCCCTTCCGTGCTTTGACGGCCTCGATCAACTGGGGGACCACGGTGAACAAGTCGCCCACGATGCCGAAGTCGGCTACCTCGAAGATCGGGGCGTCGCCATCCTTGTTGATCGCGATGATGGTCTTGGCGGTCTGCATGCCCGCTTTGTGCTGGATGGCACCCGAGATGCCGACGGCGATGTAGAGGTTCGGCGACACGGTGACACCGGTCTGTCCGACCTGGAAGCTCTGCGGCACGTAGCCCGCGTCGACGGCCGCGCGGGAGGCCCCGACGGCCGCCCCGAAGGCATCAGCGAGCTCCTCGACGAGCGCGAACTTTTCTTGCGACCCAAGGCCACGGCCGCCCGAGACGACGACCTCGGCGACTTGCAGCTCGGGACGGTGAGACGCTTCGGTCCGCTCGTGACGCGCGGTCACGCGACTCGTCGGGGCGGTGTCGTGCGAGATGTCGAGCGTGCTGAGGGTGCCGGCCGCGGCGGATGCCGACCCTTCGACCGAGTGTGGGCGCAGCGAGATGATCGGGATGCCGCGTCCCGCTCCGGACACGACGGTGTAAGCGCCGCCGAACGCCTGTTGGGTGACGGTGATGCCGGTGTCGCCGGAGCTGACCCCGACGGCATCGCTCAGGTACGCCCCGTCGACCCGAATTGCGAGCCGCGCGGCCGCTTCCCGGCTCTCCAGGGAGGTGCCGACGAGCACCGCTGCGACGTCGCCCGCAGCGACCGCGGCGGCGAGGGCGGCGACCAGCGGGGTGACCAGCACGTCGCCATCCGGCACGGTCGCGAGCTGGACTGTCGCCGCGCCGAGGGCGCCAAGAGCGGCGGCGAGAGCCGCGGCATCCGTCGTCGTGACGACGACCGCGCTCGGCTCACCCAGCTGGGCGGCGGCAGCAAGAAGCTCGGCGACGTTCGACGCCGGAGCGGAATCGGTGTGCTCGGCGAGCACCAGAATCTTCGACATTTTTCGGTCCTCGGATCAGTTTTTCAAATCAGTTTCGCGGCGGCGAGGTAGTCGGCGAGCTGGGTCGCGGCGGTTCCGTCATCGGTGATAATTGTGCCGCCGGTGCGCGGCGGCCGCGCGGTGACCTCGTGCACGACCGACCACGAGTTGGCGGCAC
Organism: Microbacteriaceae bacterium; assembly: GCA_043742905.1. Classification (GTDB taxonomy): domain Bacteria; phylum Actinomycetota; class Actinomycetes; order Actinomycetales; family Microbacteriaceae; genus Lysinimonas. The sequence continues at coordinate 3,445 of JAYTXO010000415.1, forward strand.
CGGTGTCGCCAGAGGCCAGACCGAGGTCGCCGATCGTGAGCACCTCGACCGGTTTCTTCTTCGCGCTCATGATGCCCTTGAAGCTCGGGTACCGGGCCTCGGCGATCTGCTCGTTGACCGAGACGACCGCGGGGAGCGTGGTCTCGACGTCGACATAACCGTCATCGGTGACCCGCTCGCCGCTCACGGTGGTTTCGGAGACGCTGAGTGTGCGCAGCGCGGTCAACTGGGCGACCCCGAGGCGTTCCGCGAGCATCGCGGGCACCGCCCCCGTGCGTCCATCCGTGGACTCGTTGCCCGCGATCACGAGATCGAAGCCGCGCGGCGCCAAAGCCGCGGCCAGCGCGGCGGAGGTCTGCACGGCATCCGAACCCACTAGGCCGTCGTCAACGACGTGGATCGCCGCATCCGCGCCCATCGCGAGGCCCTTGCGCAGGCTGTCGAGCGCGCCCTTGGGGCCCATCGTCACGACCGTCACGGTGCTCCCGACGTTCGCGGCCTGCAGCTGGAGCGCGATCTCGACTGCCTTCTCGTCTACCTCGTCGACCACGACATCCGAGCTGCGGTCGACCCGCTTGGTGGCCGAATCGATGCGGCGATCGCCCCAGGTATCCGGGACTTCCTTCACGAGCACTGCGATCTTCATGGGGGATTCCTCTTTGCTCCTCGTCGACTGACTGAGATCAGCCTAAGCCGACCGTCACCGAGAATTTAGTAGGAAGTCCTAGTAACTACTAGGAAGTCCTACTATTCTGAGGATATCGCTCGCACCGTGCACTCTGCGAGCCGACCAGGAGGCACCATGTTCACCTTCACGCGCGATCAGTTGGCGCTCGTCAACGCGGTTCGCGACTTCGCCACGAACGAGCTTGCTCCGCACGCCGCCGAATGGGACGAGACGCACCACTTTCCGATCGACGTGCTCCGCGAAGCGGGGCAACTTGGGCTCGGCGGGATCTACGCCGATGAGCGATTTGGCGGCTCAGGGCTCAGCCGCTCCGACGCAGTACGCGTGTTCGAGGAACTCGCCCAAGGCGACGTGACGATCGCCGCATACATCTCGATCCACAACATGGTGGTGTGGATGATTGATCGCTTCGGCAACGACCACCAACGCGCCGAGTGGGTGACCTCACTGACCAGGATGGACGCCCTCGGCAGCTACTGCCTCACGGAACCGGGCATGGGTTCAGACGCCGCAGCGCTTCGAACCCGCGCGGAACGCGTCGGCGACCAGTACGTGCTCAACGGGGTGAAGCAGTTCACTTCGGGGGCGGGCGCCGCAGCGGTCTACGTGGTGATGGCCCGCACCGCGGAAACCGGCAGCCATGGCATTAGCGCCATCGTGGTACCGGCTGGAACGCCCGGGATGAGCTTCGGTCCACTCGAGAAGAAGATGGGCTGGCACGCGCAGCCGACGCGACAGGTGATCTTCGACGAGGTGCACGTGCCGGTTGCGAACCGCCTCGGCGCCGAGGGCGACGGCTTCGGAATCGCGATGCACGCCCTCGACGGCGGTCGCCTGAACATCGGGGCCTGCTCACTCGGCGGCGGGCAGCTGGCGCTCGACAAGGCGGTGGCGTACCTGAAGACCCGCGAGGCCTTTGGCAGCCCACTCATAGAGAAGGAGGCGCTGCTCTTCCAGCT
>JAYTXO010000416.1:0-1831 GCA_043742905.1 Microbacteriaceae bacterium
CGGGCGGCTTCTACCCTTCGGCTCGTCACGCGTGCGAGAAAGTCCAGCGTCGACTGGAGCGCGGCCCGCGCGTCAGCCAGCTTCAGATGAAACTGGTACTCGTGCGGAAGCGCGGGCTCGTGGCTGTCCGAGTAGAAGACGGGCGTGACATCCACGCCCAGGGATTGCAGGCGCGCGGCGAAAGCCTTCGACTGGTGCGGGGTCAGCGGGTCGGCGTTGCCGCCCGAGATCCAGGTCGCCGGAAAGGCGGAGGTGACCTTGCTGAGCGTTGTCATCTGTTTCGCGCCCTGCATCGGCGACCAGTCTTTGGTGCCGAGGTAGGCCCAGAGAGCGATGCGGAAGCCCCATCCGCCGACGCCGGGGGCGGACGGGATGTCGCGCAGGTCGTAGATCCCGCAGTCGAGGATCACCGCCCGCAACTGCGCGGTCGTGAGTGCCGGAGCGATGCCCACCTCGGCGGCGTACGCCGGGTTCGTCACTATCGTCGCCAGCTGCGAAGTGAGCTGCGCGCCAGCTGAGTCGCCTGCCACAACCATCCGGCTTGGGTCGATGTGCAATGCGGCCGCGTGCGCTACCAGGTAGCCGAGCGCGGTGTTCAGTTGGCCCAGAGCGGTCGGGTAGGTGGCATCCGGAGCGATCGTGTAGTTGAGGGTGATCGTCGTGTACCCGTGCGAGGCGATGATCTCCGCGTAAGGGTCGACGTTCTCCTTCGAGCCCGAGATCCATGCCCCACCGTGGATCCAGACCACGGTCGCGAGCGGAGACACCGTGCCCGTCGGGGTGAAGACGTCGAACCCCGCGTCGGGCTTGTCGTGGTCGTAGCTCAGCCCCAGCTGCGCGTCCACCGCATTCCTCGGCACGAAAGGCTGCATCTCGGTAACGGTGTTACGCGCGCTGTTCTCAAAGACGCCTCGAATGAGCAGCGCCGCGGGCCAGGGGCTCAGAGTTGACACCAGGGCCAACATCAAACCCAGGACTAGCAATCCAATCGGGATGAGACGACTCGGCCGCCGGTACCAGGGTCGCGCCGGAAGGGCCATGTGGTCAGACTAGCGAGCCGGCGGCAGCGCAGTTTGTCGCGACTCGGCGTCATGGACCGTGACGCGCAACGTGTCCGGTATCCCGAAGGATGCGGCGGGCGCACTGGCCGTGTTTGAGCGCAACCCCTTTGACTTTGAGCGGTGGGCCGTTTCTCAGGTCAACGCTCAGCCGAACGAGAAGGAAGTCGGCGTCAAGGGTATCGCTGGGTGACGACGACGATCCCTGACCAGTCGGGGCGCCGCTTCCCCGACCTGACCGGCCGGGACTTCAGCGTCGGTGAGCCGAACCGCCGCTACGTCGGCGACATCACCTATCTGCCGATCGCAGACGGCAGCAACCTCTACCTCGCCAGAGTGATCGACCTGGGCTCGCGCAAGCTGGTCGGCTGGAAGACACCGCCGAAGCATTCAACGAGCATTTAGTCTTGCTTCAACAAGCTGGTGTTGCGTCAACCGGTTGAATCCGAGGTCTACACCTCGAGGGCCTGCGTGAAGCTCGGCAAGGAGCTGTTGCTCACCGAGTCCATGGGGGGAATCGGATCAAGCGCGGATAACTCGCTGGCGGAGAGCTCCAACGCGACTCTGAAACGCGAGCTCCTTCTAGGCCGGGCCGCGTTCCCCGACTAGACCACCGCCTACCGGGTCGTGTTCCGGTGGGCGAACCGCTACAACACCCGAAGCCGCCACTCCGCCATCGGTAACATCAGCCCGAACGCCTACGAGACCGCCACCTCGACTACGTTCGCGGAAGCGACACAACCCAAATGACACCGTGTCCACGATCCGGGGTC
>JAYTXO010000417.1:0-2547 GCA_043742905.1 Microbacteriaceae bacterium
TCAGTTCGACCACGAGCCGCGGCAGGAGAGCAGGATCCGATCGCTTCGGCTCACCCCACCTGCTGATTGCAGGCTTATGCGGTGGCGAGGGCGTCCGCGTCGAGGATCGTGTAGCTGTAGCCCTGCTCGGCGAGAAAGCGCTGACGGTTTTGAGCGAAATCCTGGTCGACGGTGTCGCGGGCAACGAGGGTGTAGAAGTTAGCGGGAAGGCCGCTTTCCTTCGGGCGAAGCAGGCGGCCTAGGCGCTGAGCTTCCTCCTGGCGTGAGCCGAACGAGCCGGAGACCTGGATCGCGACCGTCGCCTCGGGAAGGTCGACCGAGAAGTTCGCCACCTTCGACACCACGAGCACCTTGGTGATGCCCTCGCGGAACTCCTGATATAGCCGCTCGCGCTCGTCGATCGAGGTAGCGCCGGTCAGCTTCGGGGCGTTCAGGGCGAGAGCGAGCTCCTCGATCTGGTCGAGGTACTGGCCGATGACCAGGATGCGCTCGCCAGCGTGCTTGGCCACTAGCTCTTTCACGACCGCCAGCTTTGCGGGCGCGGTCGCCGCCAATCGGTACCGCATGTCGTCGGCGGATGCTGCGTACTCCAGCCGCTCGTGTTGCGGCAGATCGATCCGAACCTCGTAGCACGACGCGGGGGAGATGAAGCCCTGGGCCTCGATCTCCTTCCACGGGGCGTCGAATCGCTTCGGGCCGATGAGCGAGAACACGTCGGACTCACGGCCGTCCTCGCGCACCAACGTCGCCGTGAGGCCGAGGCGGCGCCGCGCCTGCAGTTCGGCGGTCAGCTTGAACACCGGAGCCGGGAGCAGATGCACCTCGTCGTAAATGATCAGGCCCCAGTCCAGCGCGTCGAGCAAAGCCAGATGGGCGTACTCGCCCTTCCGCTTGGCAGTGAGGATCTGGTAGGTCGCGATGGTGACCGGCTTGATCTCCTTGATTTGGCCCGAGTATTCGCCGACCTCGTTCTCTGTCAACGAGGTGCGTTTCAGCAGTTCCGCCCGCCACTGGCGTGCCGAGACGGTGTTGGTGACCAGGATGAGAGTGGTGGTGCCCGCGCGCGCCATCGCGCCGGCGCCCACCAGCGTCTTGCCCGCGCCGCACGGGAGCACGACCACGCCGGAGCCGCCAACGAAAAAGTTGTCGATCGCCTGCACTTGGTAAGGGCGCAGACCCCAGCCGCCCGCGTCGTTGAGGTCGATCTCGTGCGGGGTGCCGGGCGTGTAGCCGGCGTGGTCCTCGGCGGGCCAGCCGAGCTTGAGCAGCTCCTGCTTGACCTGGCCACGAGCCCAGGGGAGCAGCGTCCACTCGGTGGCGGTGCGCTTCACGCCGAGGAACTGGCCGACCTTGGGACTGCGGGTGATCTCGGCGAGCACCGCGGGATCCGTCGCTGTGATGATCAACTCGCCGGGCTGTCCGTCAACGCCGACGTCCCGTTGGATGATGAGGCGACCGTAACGGCCGACGGTCTCGGTGATGTCGATCGCCACCGACTGTGGTACCGGGAACTTCGCGTAGTCGTCGAGAGTCTTCAGCATCTGCTCCGCGGTGTGCCCGGCGGCCCGCGCGTTCCACAGTCCCAGCCGCGTGATCCGGTAGGTGTGCACGAACTCGGGGGCCCGCTCGAGTTCGGCGAAGACCGCCAACTCGTGCCGCGCCTCCTCAGCCTGCGGGTGAGCGACTTCGAGAAGCACGGTGCGGTCGCTTTGCACGATCAGGGGTCCACTCACAACCTTCGAGCCTACTTGCTCAAGGTGAGGAGTGCCGGACGTTTCACGCCTGGCGAACGGCCAAGACCGACGACAGCGGCAGCGTGCGCTCGATGTCGGCTCTTCGGTCGCGCGCCCGCAGGCGTCCGTTCGCCAACGCGGCGGGCTCGAGGTAATACTCGACGTCGCTGCCGTCGGGGAGCCGCACATCCACGTAGACGGCTGCCTTGTTCTTGACCGCGGATTCGAGTTGCCGGGCGAGCCAAGCCTGCCCGGTCTCCTCCGGGGTCGTCGTGGCGACGGCCCGTACGCGCGCGACCAGAATCGCCGCCGTGTCGTCGGCCAACGCCCCGCCGGCTCCGACCCGGCGCTCGCGACGCAGCTCGACGATCCGTCCGGATTCGTCTTCCGCGACGACCGGATAGCGGGCGTCAGCGAGCGTCCAGTACACGATTACTGAGTCAAAGCGGCTGAGCAGCCGATGCTCGCCATCCGGCTTCAGTGCGAGGGGCGCGAGGTTTTGATCGACGGCGACCTGGCGCAGGATCGCGGAATCGTCCGAGCGCACGTAACCCGCCATCCCGTGCTCGCGCGAGTCAATCGGGGCGGCGCCAGGGTCGAGGACGCCGACACGCAGGGTGCCGAAGCGCGCGTCCGTGTCGGCGATCAGGTACTCGAGCGGCTGCGGGATGCCGGTCAGCGAGACGCCGCGCAGGAACTCCCGGATGCCGTCTGCCGCACCCCCGGCGATCATTGCGCGGGTGAGGCTCGCCCCGGTCACGCGGTAGGTGGATGCCAGTCCGCGCGCCTCGACATCGGCGAAGCCGCGCAGCCG
>JAYTXO010000418.1:0-1531 GCA_043742905.1 Microbacteriaceae bacterium
CCGTCGAGCACCTCCACCGTGCAGGGCGCTGCCGAACTGCAGGCCGTTGCCGTCACGGATCCGCAACTCAAGCACATCGTTGCCCAGGTCGTGCAGACCGTCGCACAGGCCGATGCCAAGAGCGACGCGACGCTTGCCGCCACCCGCCTCGGCGGCCCCGCCCTGCAGCTCCGGGTCGCGAACTACCAGATCCGCGCGGCCGACTCCAGCATTGCGGCACTTCCCGCGCTGCCGGTCGGTGTGGTGAAGATCGCGTTGCCGCAACAGAGCGACACCTGGCCGCGAAGTGTCTTCGCCGTCATTCAGGATCCCGCCGACACGAAGTCAGCGCCGGTCGCGCTCATGCTGGTGCAGGCCTCGCCCCGCGAGAACTACAAGGTCGAGTATCTGATGAGACTGGAACTCGACGTTCCACCTGTCGCCCCGGCGATGCTCGGTGCCGCCCGCCTGCTCAACGACAACAAGTTCGGGATCATCACCCCGTCCGCCCTCGCGTCGGCATACGGCTCGATCCTCATCCAGGGCGACGCCAGCAAGAAGAACGGCCTCTTCTCGGCGACCGGCGACAAGCTGCGCACCGCGGTCGGCTTCGACTACAAGCAGAAGCAGAAAGCCGATCTACCCAGCACCGCCACGGTGACGTACTCGAACGGCCCGGGCGCCGGCAGGGTGATCGCCTTCGGCACGAACGACTCGGGCCAGATTGTTGCCGTCGACCTCGCGGATACCGAGGTCACCACCCCAACCGAGGCCGGAGCGGCGATCAACCCCTCTGGCTCGATCAAGGCGCTCTCCGGCAAGACGCAGAGCGTGAAAGGCATCACGGCAACGTACGGACTCCAGCTGTTGTTCTACGTGCCGCCGGTCAACAAGCCGGACGCCAAGATCCAGCTGCTCGGTTTTGCGCAAGGTCTGATCGCCGCAAGCGAAGTGCCGTGATCGAGCGGCGAGCGGGCGAAGCGGCGAGCGAGTGCAGCCGCGTGATGAAAGACTCGTCAGCGTGAGCAACGTTCCCCCAGGGCCGAGCCTGCGCGGCGCGGTTGATCTGTCCGCGCTGGTCAGACGAGCCAACGCCCCCCAGCCCGCGCCGGTCGCCTCGGGTGCCCCCCCGGCTGCGCCCGGTCTCGTATTCCCGGCCGACGACTCCAACTTCGAGAGCGTCATTGACCTCTCGACCCGTGTTCCGGTCGTCGTTGAGTTCTACGCTCCCGGATTCGAGCCGGCGCTCGCGGCGTTGGTCGCCTCCTACGGGGGAAAGCTCGTGCTCGCCACCGTCGACGGTTCGGCGAACCCACAGCTGGCTCAGGCGTTCCAGATCCGCGAGGTGCCGGCCGTTGCTGCGCTGGTGGGCGGCCGCCCCGTCAACCTCTTCCTGGGTATCCCAGCGGAGTCGGAGATCCGGCAGGTATTCGACGAACTGCTCGCCCTCGCGATCCAGAACGGCGTGATCGGCACAGTCCCCGTCGACCCGGATGCCGCGTCCGCTGTCGCGGCAACGCCCGCCGAACCCGTCGAGGAGCCGTTGCCGCCG
>JAYTXO010000419.1:0-3625 GCA_043742905.1 Microbacteriaceae bacterium
CAGAATCTCAACTCTGGGTCTAAATCCTCGCCTAATCTCACCGGTGTTTGACGACGGTGAGTAAAAGAGTTGAATCCTCGATCGCTGTCAGCGAATGGGGGGCATCCGGAACAATGATGAGGTCGCCCGTCCAGCCGGACCACGAGTCGTCGCCGGCCGCCAAAACGATCCTGCCGTGCAACACCTGCACGGTCGCTTCGCCCGGATTTTCGTGTTCGGCCATTGTCTGATCTGCCCGCAGCGCAATGACCGTTTGGCGCAGCAGATGCTCATGACCGCCGTACACGGTCTTCGCACTTCGGCCACTCGAAGCAACGAGGGCCGCACTTAATTCCGCCCTTGCGAGAGCTGTCAACGATGTTTTTTGCACGGCGTCACATCCCATAGCTCGAAGATCGGTGGAGCCGAGTCTTCCACAGCAAGGATGTCAACGCTGCTGGTGGTCAAACGCGAGGAGCTAGGGAGTCCCTGAGCGGCTCCTTATCGACCCGCGATCAGCGGGAAAGTCGAAAGCCTCAGCCGCACCATCGCGTCACGGGCGGTGTGGAAGTCCCGCGTCGCTGTACCCAGCCCCCAGTAGGGCGCAAACCTCGAGCAACCGGACCTTCTACTCTTTGTCGGCGCCTGTCTGACGAGTGTCTCCAAGTTTGACGAGACCAGGGTCGAGAGCAACGGGGTCATGGCAAGTCCTCTCTCCGTGGTCTGTTGAGGTCATGGATCTCGCTATGCAATAGACGGGGCAGGGTCAGCCCGATATGGCGAGCGCGACCAGCAGCGATTTTTGCGTCCCGACATACCCCTGAGGGGTATGGTAAATTTTCACCGAAGCGGGATTGCCAACATAACCGGATAAGAGAGCGGGGTGGCGACTGTGGTCGGCTACGTAGCGAACAAGGACGAGCTTCTGAAGCGGCTGCGCCGGGCTGAGGGGCAGGTCCGTGGTATCCACCGGATGATCGAAGACGACACCTATTGCATAGACGTTCTCACCCAGGTATCGGCCGCAACCAAAGCTCTGGAATCTGTCGCGCTGGCTTTGCTCGAGGACCATCTCAGCCATTGCGTCGCCGAAGCTGTTGCCGAAGGTGGCGATGTTGCGGACGAAAAGATCCGCGAGGCGAGCGCCGCCATCGCGCGGCTTGTCCGCTCGTAGACCAACACCCAGAAGGAGATCAGTATGACCAACATCGAAACCCCGAAGCACGACCTGGGTCTTGTCGACACCAACCAGGGTTGCTCGTGCTCTAGTGGCGAAGCCTGCGCTTGCGGCACCCACGATCATCACGAAGACCACAGCCACCACGAGGCAGAATCTGGCATCACCCCGGCTCAGACGGCCGACTACCTCGTGGACGGGATGACGTGCTCCCACTGCGTGTCGAGCGTCACGGAGGAGATCTCGGCGCTTTCCGGAGTAGAGGGCGTCACCGTCCAGTTGAAGCCGGGCGGCTCATCCACGGTCTCTGTCGCGAGTAGTGCCGCGCTGGACCGCGACGCGATCCGAGTTGCCATTGAGGAAGCCGGATACTCTCTCGCTGGCGATCTTCGATGAGTCAGGTCACCGATGTCCAACTCGACATCGGTGGCATGACCTGTGCCTCCTGTGCAACCCGCATCGAGCGGAAGCTCAACAAGCTGCCGGGGGTCGACGCAAGCGTCAACTATGCCACTGAGAAGGCACGCATTCAGGTGCCAGACGGTATCGAGCTGCAGCAACTGATCGCAACCGTTGAGTCGGCCGGCTACCACGCCGAGCTTCCGCCGCCGCCCCGATCGGCCGAGACCGGTGGCATGACGTCTACACCGGATGAGACTGCTGAACTACGGCGGCGTTTGAGTGTGTCGGCGGCGTTGGCGTTGCCGGTTGTTCTCATGTCGATGGTCCCCTTCCTTCAGTTCACGAACTGGCAGTGGCTTGCGCTGACCCTCGCCGCGCCGGTCGCGTTGTGGGGCGCGTGGCCCTTCCACCGCGCAGCAGCCATCAACGCCCGCCACGGCGCCACCACGATGGACACCCTGGTGAGTGTTGGCGTCCTGGCGGCGCTGGGATGGTCCCTGTATTCGTTGTTCCTTGGCACGGCCGGCGTCGCGGGCATGCACATGACGTTCACCCTGTTTGGCACGCCCGCCGGGGCAACCGGCGAGATTTATCTCGAAGTCGCTTCCGCCGTCACGGTGTTCATTCTTGCTGGCCGTTATATCGAGGCGCGGGCGAAGAAAGAGTCCGGCGCGGCTCTTCGCGCCCTTCTCGAACTGGGCGCCAAGGATGCGGTTCTGCTGCGTGACGGGATCGAGCAACGCGTGGCAACCAGCACGCTTGTTCCTGGGGATCACATCGTGGTGCGCCCAGGGGAGAAGATCGCCAGCGATGGTCTGGTCATCGACGGTGCATCCGCGGTCGACCTCAGCATGCTGACGGGCGAATCGGTTCCGGTCGAAGTCGGGCCAGGCGACCGCGTTGCTGGAGCCACGATCAACGTCGGCGGGCGGTTGGTGGTCGAGATCACCCGCGTCGGGGCTGACACCGAGCTGGCCAGACTCGGGCGACTCGTCGAGGAGGCGCAGACCGGTAAGGCCAAGGTGCAACGTCTCGCCGACCGTGTGTCCGCAGTCTTCGTGCCTGTTGTTTTCGTGCTCGCTCTCATCGCGTTCGTTGGATGGCTGCTCGCCCGCGGGTCGGCCGAGCTGGCATTCACCGCCGCGATCGCGACCTTGATCATCGCGTGCCCGTGCGCTCTCGGTCTGGCCACTCCGACCGCGCTTCTGGTGGGAACCGGCCGCGGGTCGCAACTCGGGATCCTGATCCGTGGTCCGCAGGTTCTCGAGCACACCCGGGTCGTCGACACGATCGTGCTTGACAAGACCGGGACCTTGACCAGCGGCCGAATGCGTGTCACCAAGGTCATGCCGATCGGCGCAACCGCGAGCGACGACCTGCTGCGCATCGCGGCGGCCACCGAACACGGCTCCGAGCATCCTGTGGCTCGAGCTGTGACCGACCACGCTGCCGAACTCGGGTTGGAGTTCACCGCGGCCGAGAGCTTTGTCGCGCACGCCGGCCTGGGTGTTCAGGCAGTCATCGACGGTCGTCTGAGTGTCGCGGGTCGTTCAGACTGGCTTCGCGATGAATGGGCCATCGACATTCCGGTGGACGCGACGGCGGCGATCGCGGCGGCCGAGAACGCTGGCTCGACCGCGATCACCATTGCCTGGGATGGCGAACTGCGGGGTGTCATCTCGATCGGTGACACGGTGAAGCCGTCAAGCGCTGCGGCGGTCGCGCAGTTCCGCAAGCTGGGCCTGCGGCCGATTCTTCTCACTGGGGACAACGCGGGAGCCGCAAAGTTAGTCGCGAACCAGGTGGGAGTTGACGAGGTGCACGCGGCGGCGACGCCGGAGGGCAAGCTGCGTCTCATCCACGAGCTGCAGGCACAGGGGCACGTTGTCGCGATGGTCGGTGATGGCGTCAACGATTCCGCTGCGCTGGCTGCTGCCGATCTTGGTATCGCCATGGGCGCCGGCACGGATGCCGCCATCGCGGCCAGCGACATCACCGTCGTCAGCGGAGACCTCATCGCCGTCGTCGACGCGATCCGCCTGTCGCGCCGAACGCTCGGCATCATCA
>JAYTXO010000420.1:0-6912 GCA_043742905.1 Microbacteriaceae bacterium
CTCCTGATCGCCGAGGTGAGCTACGCAGTAACCGATCCGCCAATCAAGGCGGTAAGACGTGTCGTCCCGGCGATCCAAGTCGGTTCCGGGCGACTCGAGTTCTCGTGGAGCATTGTGATGCTGGTTTGCTTGTTTCTGATCTGGATCGTTGGCCTGTTGCGGTGACCCTCTGGGGCGACGCGGTCCCCGCGTGTACTCTGGGACTCTTACCCTCCGGGTGAGCTGAAAACTTTTTCTGTGTTGCTTCCTTTCCAGGGCGGCGCACCCGAACAATGATGGAAAACGACGAGGTGACTCAGATGGCGCTTACTCCGGAAGACGTGGTCAACAAGCGGTTCAATCCGACGAAGTTCCGCGAGGGCTACGACCAGGACGAGGTCGACGACTTTCTCGATGAGGTCGTCGTCGAGTTGCGCCGCCTGAACCAGGAGAACGAGGAGTTGCGTCAGCGCCTGGTCGCCGGCGACGGGCGGATCAACGAACTCCAACGTGCTGCTGCTGCCGCCGCCGCGGTTGTCCCCGCCGTGGTCGCGGCTTCGGAGCCCATCGCCATCGCGGCAGCCCCCGAGCCGGTCGCCACGCCGGTCGAGTCGATGGACCCGGGCAACACGAACAACCTGCTCCAGCTCGCCCGCCGTCTTCACGAGGAGCACGTGCGCGAAGGTATGGAGAAGCGGGACTCGCTCATCGCCGAGGGCCACGCTACGGCTGCGCGTGTGGTGTCAGAAGCGCAGACCACTCAGCAGGCTCAGCTCGCCGAAGCACAGGCCGCCGCCGATGCCCAACTCAACGAGGCGAAGCAGGCCGCCCAGGCCCAGATCGCCGAAGCTCAGGAGACTCAGGCTTCTGAACTCGCCGGCTTCGAATCCGAGAAGGCGAACCTCGAGCAGACCAAGGCCAGTCTTGAGCAGGACAAGAACACGCTCGAAAACCAGATCGACGAGCTGCGTTCCTTTGAGAAGGAGTACCGCGAGAAGCTGCGCAGCTACATTGAGGGCCAGCTGCAGGAGCTGGAGAGCTCCAGTTCGCTGACGGAGGGCGCCACTGCTCCCGCTGCCGCCGACGAGCCAGCTCCTCAGTTCGAGACGGCTCCGGCCGTCGCATCTGCAGGCTACGACGGACCGCAGTCTCCTGACTATGGCGCGTACCCGCAGCCCGCCGATTACCCGGGTTTTGCCGCAGGAAATTGAGCCGGTAGCACCGACTGCCCAGCTGGAGCGCGGGCGCGTTAGAGTCCGCGCTCTGCTGCTGCTCGGTGCTGTCGCGCTCGCGCTTTACGGTTTCGATCAGCTCGCGAAGTACTTGATCGTCAGACATCTCGAGCAGGGTCAGTTGGTCCCTGTGCTCGGGCAGGTATTGCAACTGCACTACGTCACCAACTCGGGAGCGGCCTTCTCCCTCGCGAGCGGCTTCACCTGGATCCTCTCGATCCTAGCCGTCGGGGTCGTGGCCTTCATCGTCTGGTTTTCGCGCCGCATCCGCTCGCTCGAATGGGCGTTGGTTTTCGGGCTCGTTCTCGGAGGTGCAGCGGGCAACCTGACCGATCGACTGTTCCGCGAGCCGGGTTTCGGCACTGGCCATGTCGTGGATTTCCTCCAAATTTATGGATTCCCGGCCATCTTCAACATCGCCGACGCTGGCATCGTGGCCGCGATGGGCCTGTTCATTATCCTGTCGTTGCGGGGCGTCGGGCTGGACGGAAGCAAGACTGTCTACGTCCGCACCAAGCGATCGGCGGATGACCCCGACATCGTCCCGGAATCATCGAGGTCTCCAGCGACGCAGCGCGACCGCATTCGAGCCCAAAAGCGTGGCGCCGCAGAGGCGGCCGCGCCCAAAAAACAGTGATGGAGTCACGCAGCCTCCCGGTGCCCGACGGGCTGGCGGGGGAGCGGGCGGATACTGCCTTGGCCCGACTGCTCGGTCTCTCGCGCACCTTCGCGGCCGAGGTCGTCGACGCGGGCGGAGCGACCGTCGACGGGGTCGTGGTCGGCAAGTCCGACCGGCTGATCGCGGGTGGATGGCTTCAGGTGGAGTGGACTCCCAAGTCGGAGCCGAAGATCGTTCCGATTCTCGTGCCCAACTTCGCGATCGTGTACGACGATGACGACATGGTCGTCATCGACAAGCCCGTGGGGGTGGCGGCGCATCCGGCGGTCGGCTGGGACGGCCCGACCGTGCTCGGTGCCCTCGCTGGCGCGGGGTTCCGGATCAGCACGTCCGGCGCGTCCGAGCGCGCGGGCATCGTGCACCGGCTGGACGTCGGGACGAGCGGCCTGATGGTTGTCGCCAAGAGTGAGCGCGCGTACACCGAGCTGAAGCGGCAGTTCCATGACCGCGAAGTCGACAAGATCTACCATGCCGTCGTGCAGGGCCACCCCGACCCGTTCTCGGGGACCGTTGACGCCCCGATCGGCCGGCATCCGAGTTCTAGTTGGAAGTTCGCGGTCACGGCCGACGGGAAGCCGAGCGTGACACACTACGCGACGCTCGAGGCAGCGCGCGCGGCTACCCTGCTCGAGATCCACTTGGAGACGGGACGCACCCACCAGATCCGCGTTCACATGGCTGCACAGCGGCACCCCTGCGTCGGCGATCTGCTCTACGGTGCCGACCCGACACTGGCCTCTCGGGTCGGGCTGGATCGGCAGTGGCTGCACGCTCTGAAGCTCGGATTCCGGCATCCCGGCAGCGGCGAACGCCTCGATTTCGAGACGGAATATCCCGCTGACCTCCAACACGCATGGGACCTCCTGCGCGAGGACTAAAGTCCGCGCTACTCTGAAAACCCACCCCTCCGGAGTGACCTTGGCCGACGATTCCTTCGTGCACATGCACGTCCACAGCGAGTACTCGATGCTGGACGGTGCGGCACGAGTTGGCGATCTGATGAAGGCGGCCGTGGAGCAAGGGATGCCGGCCATCGCCGTCACCGACCACGGCAACAACTTCGGAGCGTTCGACTTCTGGAACCAGGCCACGCAGGCCGGGATCAAGCCGATCATCGGCACCGAGGCGTACATCACGCCGAGGACTTCGCGCTTCGACCGCACCCGCGTGCGCTGGGGCAACGGGGGCGAGGACGACGTCTCGGGCTCTGGCGCGTACACGCATCTGACGATGTGGGCCGAGAACACCACGGGGATGCACAACCTGTTTCGGCTCTCCTCGCTCGCCTCCATCGAGGGCTACTACTTCAAGCCGCGCATGGACATCGAGTTGCTCAGCCGCTATTCGTCCGGCCTGATCGCTTCGACGGGATGCCCGAGCGGGGAGGTACAGACGCGCCTGCGTCTCGGCCAGTACGACGAAGCGGTGAAAGCCGCCGCGGACTACCGCGACATCTTCGGCAAAGAAAACTACTTCGTCGAGATCATGGATCATGGCCTCGGCATCGAGCGCCGCGTTGCCGCCGACCTGCTCCGGATCTCGAAAGACCTCGGGCTCCCGCTGTTGGCGACCAACGACCTGCACTACACGCACGCCGCCGATGCTGCGGCCCACGAGATGCTGCTGTGTGTGCAGTCCGGGTCGACGATGGCCGACCCGAAGCGTTTCAAGCTGGACAGCAACGAGTTCTATCTGAAGACACCGGCGCAAATGCGGCAGCTCTTTCGGGAGACGCCCGAGGCCTGCGACAACACGCTGCGTCTCGCGGAGCGCTGCGAGGTTACCTTCGACACCGGCGCGAACTACATGCCGCGCTATCCGGTGCCCGGCGGGGAGACCGAGGAGAGCTGGTTCGTGCGCGAGGTCGAAAAGGGCCTCATCGCGCGGTACCCCGACGGCGTGCCGACTGCGGTCCGCGAACGCGCGGACTACGAGGTCGGCGTGATCGTGCAGATGGGCTTCCCTGGCTACTTCCTGGTCGTCGCCGACTTCATAAACTGGTCGAAGGCGCAGGGCATCCGGGTCGGACCGGGCCGTGGTTCGGGACCCGGCTCGATGGCCGCGTACGCGATGAAAATCACCGACCTCGATCCGCTGCGGCACGGCCTGATCTTCGAACGGTTCCTCAACCCCGATCGCGTCTCGATGCCCGACTTCGATGTGGACTTCGACGAGCGTCGGCGCGGTGAGGTCATCCGCTACGTCACCGAGAAGTATGGCGATGAGCGGGTTGCTCAGATCGTGACGTACGGAACGATCAAGGCCAAGCAGGCTCTGAAGGATGCCGGCCGCGTTCTGGGGTTCCCCTTCGGAATGGGCGAGAAGCTGACCAAAGCCATGCCGCCACCCATCATGGGCAAAGACATGGTGCTGGCCGGGGTTGTCGAGTCGACGCACGATCGCTACAAGGAGGCAAGCGACTTCCGCACGATCCTCGAGAACGACGCCGAGGCGCGCACGGTCTTCGACGCGGCGCGCGGCCTGGAGGGCCTGAAGCGGCAGTGGGGCGTGCACGCCGCTGGCGTGATCATGTCGAGCGAGCCTCTTATCGACATTATCCCGATCATGAAGCGGGAGCAGGACGGCCAGATCGTCACCCAGTTCGACTACCCGGCCGCCGAGGCCCTCGGGCTGATCAAGATGGACTTCCTGGGGTTGCGTAACCTCACGATCATCGACGATGCACTCGACAACATCGAGAGCAACCGTGGTCACCGGCCGGTGCTCGAAGACCTCGAGCTGGACGATTCGGCGGCGTACGAACTGCTCTCCCGGGGCGACACACTCGGCGTATTTCAGCTTGACGGTGGCCCGATGCGCTCGCTGCTCCGGCTGATGAAGCCCGACAATTTCGAAGACATCTCGGCCCTGATTGCGCTCTATCGTCCGGGTCCGATGGGGGCGAACTCGCACACCAATTACGCGCTTCGCAAGAACGGCGCTCAGGCGATCACGCCGATCCATCCCGAGTTTCGGGAGTCGCTGAGCGACATCCTCGACACCAGTTACGGATTGATCATCTATCAGGAGCAGGTCATGGCGATCGCCCAGCGCGTCGCTGGCTTCTCTCTGGGACAGGCTGACATCCTGCGCCGCGCCATGGGTAAGAAGAAGAAGTCAGAGCTCGACAAGCAGTACGAGGGCTTCCAGACCGGCATGAAGACCAACGGCTATTCGGATGTCGCGATTAAGACGCTCTGGGAGATCCTGCTCCCGTTCTCCGACTACGCCTTCAACAAGGCGCACTCGGCCGCGTACGGAGTGCTCAGCTACTGGACCGCGTATCTGAAAGCGCACTATCCGGCCGAATATATGGCGGCACTGCTCACGAGCGTTGGCGACGCCCGCGACAAGCTCGCCATCTATCTCAACGAGTGCCGCCGAATGGGAATCACGGTCCTCGCCCCCGACGTCAACGAGTCGATCGCTTACTTCTCGGCCGTCGGTGGCGACATCCGCTTCGGACTCGGTGCAATCCGCAACGTCGGCTCCGGTGTGGTGGCGGGCATTCGCACCTCACGTGAGGAGAAGGGACGCTTTACGAGTTTCCACGACTTCCTGCGCAAGGTGCCGATTCCGGTCGCGAACAAGCGCACCGTGGAATCGCTCATCAAGGCCGGTGCCTTCGACACGCTCGGTTCGACGCGGCGCGCCCTGATGGAAATCCACGAGGAGGCTGTTGAGGCCTCGGTGGCTGTCAAGCGAAACGAGGCCAACGGCCAGGTCGGCTTCGACTTCGACAGCCTGTGGGACGAGCCGGAGACGGTCGAAAATGTGCCAACTCGCCCGGAGTGGGCGAAGCGCGACAAGCTCGCTTTCGAGCGCGAGATGCTCGGGCTCTACGTCAGCGACCATCCGCTCGCTGGCCTCGAGTTGACCCTCGCGAAGCACGCCACCGTCTCGATCGCCGAACTGCTCGACGGCGAGACAGCCAACGACGGCGAGACGGTCACGTTGGCGGGTCTGATCACGAGCGTGCAGCACCGTACGGCTCGCAATTCTGGTAAGCAGTACGGGATCGTGCAGCTCGAGGACTTCGGCGGCGAGATTTCGGTGATGTTCCTCGGCAAGACGTACCAGGAGTTCTCGCCGGCACTCACGAGCGATGCGATCGCCGTGATCAAGGGGCGGGTGAGTCAGCGTGACGACGGCCTGAACATCCATGCCGCGAGCATGTTCCTCCCCGACACCGGCCAGAGTCTCGGTTCGGGGCCGCTGATGATCTCGCTGCCGGAGCAGAGAGCCACCACCGAGGTGGTTGCCGCGCTCTATGACCTGCTGATCCGGCATTCCGGAGAGAACGAGGTTCGGATGCGACTGGTGCGCGGCGACACGGCCCGGATGTTCGAGATCCCGTACCCGGTGTCGGTCACGGCCGATCTCTACGGCGAGCTGAAGCGGCTGCTGGGGCCGAACTGCGTCGTCTGAGTTCAGCCGGTGGCGAAGGTCAAACCTGGTCGCCCGGTTGCCAGTAGCTCCGCTCGTGGTAGAGAAGCGGAACATCCGAGGCTCCGAGCGAGCCCTCCTCGATGCGCACGACGATTGCCGCGCTCTGCTCGACCGGATAGCGACCGACGATGCGGCACAGCATCCAAGCCGGAACATCCTTCAGCAGGGGAAGCCCGAGAGGCCCGGGCGCCCAGTGGTCACCGTCAAAGCGCAGCGCGGCGTCAAGCGACAGCTTCTCGGCGGCGACGCGGTTCCGGACGCCCAGAAGGTGCACAATTAAGTGATCGGTCTGCTCGATCGCCGGCCACGCGCTCGCCTTGCGCGCCATGTTGAATGTGGCCATCGGGGGATCGGCAGCCAACGACGCCAGGGAGGTCGCGGTGAAGCCGGCGGGCCGGCCATCCGGGGAGAGCGCGGTGATCACCGAGACCCCGGCTGCGAGGCGGCGGAAGGCGAGTTTGAACGCCGAGACATCATCGGTGATGTGCGACTCGGGGGCGGTGCTGGCTTCCATGCGTCGACTCTGTCACGATCCCGGCCGAGATTCCGCCGCCACCTCGTCGGTAACATAGA
>JAYTXO010000421.1:0-2485 GCA_043742905.1 Microbacteriaceae bacterium
TCGATGACCTCGGCCATGATCGGGGAGAGCGAGGCGATGGCGCCGCAACGCAGGTAATCTCCGTAGCTGAAGCCGCCGGGCAGCACGATCGCGTCCACACCCTCGAGCGAGTGCGAACCGTGCCAGAGGGCGACCGGGGTGGCGCCGGCGAGTCGCACCGCGCGCTGGGCATCCCGGTCGTCGAGCGACCCGGGAAAGGTGATGACGCCGATGGAGGTCATGCGCTGGCCGGAGAGGGGCCCACCGAGATCGACACCACGTCTTCGATCACGGAGTTGGAGAACATGTCATCCGCGAGCTGCGTGACCTCGGCGAGCACGGCATCCGTGACCTCGTCTACCGTCACTTCGAACCGCTTACCCATGCGCACCCCGGCGATCCCGGATTTCCCGAGGCGGTGCAGAGCACCGGCAACGGCCTTGCCCTGGGGGTCGAGAAGCTCGGGCTTCGGCATGACTTCGACGACAATTACGGGCACGAGTCACTCCAAGAGTTCGCCTTTTGATGGATGTTTCCAGCTTACCGGAATGCACGGATCGGACCCTCCGCGCAAGCCCCGCGCCGGATTCGCCGACCGTCGGTACGCTCGGTAGATGTTCACGAGGAAACAGGTCACAGTGCCCGTGCCCGTGCCCACCCTGCGAAGCATATCGGCGGTGTGGAGCGACAGCTTCGGGCGTCTCGCCCAGCGCTCTGGGCAGGTGCTGCTGGTGCTCTCCATTGTGGTGATCATCGTGTTCGCCGCGACAAAGCTGCAGCTCGTGGTGGTGCCGGTGCTGATCGCGCTGATCGTGGCATCCGCGTTTCGCCCGGTGGTTCGCCTGCTGGAGAGGCATATGCCGCGGGTCGTCGCCGCGATCATCTCACTGCTCGCCGGAGTACTCGTGTTCGGAGGGGTGATCACGATCGCCGCCTTCCAGGTGCAGTCGCAGTTCATCACGTTGCAGAAGTCGGTGACCTCCGGCATCAAGACGATCGCCAACTTCGTGCAGAACGGTCCGCTCACCATCGACGCGAAGCAGATCAGCAGTGTGCAGAAGACCCTCGTCGACTTCGTCACGAGCGCGCAGTTCGGCTCCGGCGCGCTCGCCGGGGTGACAACGGCGGCCGAGCTGGTCACGGGCGCGGTGCTCACGGTGATCGTGCTCTTCTACTTCATGAAGGACGGCCCGATGATCTGGGCGTTTCTGATCATTCCGTTCCGGCCGGTCCTGCACGCCAAGCTACGGCGCGCCGGGGACAGCGCGGTGCAGACCCTTGGGGGCTACGTGCGGGGAACCGCGATCATCGCGCTCGTGGACGCAGTGTTTATCGGGGTGGCCATGCTGATTCTTCAGGTGCCGCTCGCGATCCCGCTGGCAATCCTTGTGTTCATCGGTGCGTTCATCCCCCTGGTCGGCGCGACGATCACGGGAATCATCGCCGCTCTTGTCACCCTCGTGACAAACGGAACTACCGCAGCGATCGTGGTCGTAATCGTGGTGATCGCGGTTCAGCAGCTCGAGGGGAACTTCCTGTCGCCGTTCGTAATGGGTAAATCACTCAAACTGCACGGACTCATCGTGCTGCTCTCCCTCACCGCCGGCACTATCCTCGGGGGGATCTTCGGCACGCTGATCTCGGTTCCTGCCGCGGCGGTTGCCTGGGCCGTCATCAAGCGCTGGAACGACCCGATCGTGCCCGAGCCGGGTGTCGACACCGCGAAGAGGGCGTCAGCCGCGAGGTGAGTGCCGACGGCGGAGCGGCTCGAGCAGGCTGAGCGGCACCGAGTCGAGCACGAATTCCGCCCACTCGCGGTAGCCCGACGGACCCGGGTGAAAGAGGTCAGTTGCCCAAAACGTGGGCGTATACGGCGGCGGCTTCGGCAGGGCAAACACCCGATCGAGACCCCGAACGGCGGCGCGAGCAGCGTCGTCCAGACTCGCGGCATGCAGCGCGAGATTCCAGCGCAGTGGGCCGCGAAGACTGCGGAAACGGTCGAACCGGGGCATCAGCGAGACCAGGAGCAGGGCATCCGGATTCACCGTACGCAGCTGGCGAACGATTTCACGAACGTCCCGCGCGAAGGCGCGGCGGGAGCGCAACGCGAGTGCATCGTTGGCGCCGATCGTGAGGAAGATTACGTCGTAGCGCTCGGTCGTGGCTTCGTCGATGAACCTCTCGAGGATGTCGCGAGCGGTCGCACCGTTCTCACCGATGGCCGTCCAGGTCGTTCCGCGATCGAACCGGTCACCGAACTCGTGAGCGAAACTCCCCGGGAGTGCCTCCTTCTGGCTGTCGGCGCCGACCCCGGCCGCGGTTGAGTCTCCCATTACGAGCAGGCGGATCAGGTCCGCCCCGGGCAGCGATCCGGTCCAGGGGAGAGCTGCGTCCGGTAGGCGTGGGATGCTCGCGCGCGCCTTCCTCGCCTGCACAAGCAGAACGGGGGCGAGTGGTAGGGCGGCGGCCCGGCTCAGGAGGTTCGGGCGGAAAATCATCACTCCAC
>JAYTXO010000422.1:0-3611 GCA_043742905.1 Microbacteriaceae bacterium
GTCGTCGAGAACACGGTCTCGCCCGTCTTCAGGTTCACGGCCACGAAGAACAACCAGGGACCGACCGTGGGATGCAGTACCGAGTTGATCGCGTCATCCCCTGGCAAACCGATCGGGCCGATCGGCAGACCGTTATTGGCGTAGGTGTTGTACTTGTTGCTCGCGTCGGCACGCTCGGCGGCAGTGGTCGTCACGCGGTCGACGTGGCCGGTCCCATAGGCGACGGTCGCGTCGGACTGCAGTCGCATCTTCTGGTCGAGGCGGTTCTGGAATACCCGCGCGATCTTGTGCATGTCGTCGACACTCGGTCCTGACTCACGCTGCACGATCGACGCCAGCGTCACGACCCGGAATCGGTCGGCTGGAGCAACACCTGCCTTGTCGAGGTGGCTGATCATGGTGGAGACCAGCTGCTTCAGTACCTGAGTCGCCGTGACCCCCGGGTTGAAGGTGTAAGTCGCAGGGAACAGGAAGCCCTCGATACTCGGGGCTGCAGACGGGACGCCGAGCGCGACGTAGTTCTTCGCGGCCGCCGTGAAGTCTGCGACCGGGATGTTCGTTGCAGATGAGAGCTGTGCGTAGGCGCTGGCGGCCGAGACGCCCTCCTTGATTACCGCGAGGTGGTCGACCTTATTCTTCGGATCCTGCAAAGCTGCGAGAGCAGATGCCGCGCTCATTTCCTTTTCCAGCCGGTAGATACCCGGCTGGAAGGTGACACTTTGCTTGGTCAACAGAAGCCTGTAGAAGGCGTCGAAGGTCTTGGTGACTCCCGCTTGCTCGAGGGTTTTGGCGACGCTCGAACCGATATCTCCCGACTGAATGACGACATTCACCTTCGTTCCGTTGCCGGTCGTGGGGTAGTCGATCGGCGCTTCCCAGCCAAGCACGCGCAGTATCTGCGGTTCGAAGAGCACCCATCCGGTCACGCCTCCCCCGGTGACCAGCACGAAGACAATGAGCAGTGGCAAGAGCCAGCGCCGACGACGTTTTCTTTTCGGCGGCTCCCAACTGCGATGTGCCCCACGGCCGGCAGCCTCACGCGCCTCACGGCGAGATTGCGGCTCGGTCGGAGTGGATCGTGTTGGCCGCGCAGCCCGCGCTTCTGCTGCAGCCACGGCGAAAGGATCGGAGAGTCGTGCATCAGGGTGCGCCGTCGAGACCGGCTCGGGCGAAGCAGGGACCGTGGGTCTCCCGCGCTCCGCACCGTTCGGACGGAAGATCTCGTCCCAGCTTGGTTCCTCAGCCACAACAAGCTTCTCTCATGAGCTGATGCGTCCTTGCGTCGGGTCGACCTCCGTGCCGGGCGGGCGTCCGGTGGAGCGCTCGAAGTCGAGAGCGTTCTGCAGGATGATAACAGCGGCCACCTGGTCGATCATCGAACGTGAGCTTCTCACCGAGCGGCCCGCCTGGTGCAACGCGCGCTGCGCAGACACCGTGGACAACCGCTCGTCAACCAGCCGAACGGGCACATCCGCGGACGCCGCGATCTGATCGGCGAGTAAACGCGCGTCCGCGGTCGACGGCGTGTCATCGCCGCGCATCGACAGCGGCAGGCCAACGACGATCTCGATCGCCGTGTATTCCTCGAGCAATGCACGCAGTTTCGCGACCGTGTCCGCGCCGCGTGCGAGCGTCACGACCGGGGTTGCCAGAAGCCCGTCGCCATCGCAGACAGCGACTCCGACGCGGACTTTGCCCACGTCGACGCCGAGGCGCACGCCCGATCGCATCCGACGGGAACCCGGTCAGCCCTGCAGCGCCGTGGAGATTCCCGACAGTGCGGCGCCAATCGCGCCCGTGTTGCTCCCGCCACCCTGGGCCAGATCGTCTTTGCCGCCGCCCCCACCGCCGAGCACGGCGGCGGCCTGTTTGGCGAGCACACCAGCCTTCGCACCGAGATCACGGGCGGCTGGCGAGGTTGCCACGATTACGGCTGGCTTGTCGGCGACGCGCGCCGCGAGGGCGACAACGGACGCCACACTGCCGAGGCGTTCCCGCACGCTGATAGCGAGCGAGCGCAGCTCGTCAGCCGACGACAGCGTGCCGAGATCCTCGACGACAGCCAGGTAGCCGCCGACCCGCGACGCCTTCTCGACGAGAGCGGGCACCCGTCCCGACAGCTGGGACGCCTCGAAGGCGGCGATCTTCTTCTCCGCGGCCTTGAGCTCTGCGACCAGCGACTCGATCCGCTGCGGGAGCATTTCGCGGGGTGTCCTGAGCGAGGAAGTGAGGGCTGAGACGATCGCGCGCTCGGCGGCGAGGTCGCGGAAGGCTTCAAGCCCGACGAGGGCCTCGACGCGTCGGTTCGTGGATCCGACCGAGGATTCACTGATCAAGTTCACCAGACCAACTTCGGCTGAGGTCCTGACGTGGATCCCGGCACAGAGCTCGCGCGACCACGGGCCGCCGATGTCGACCATGCGCACGGTTTCGCCATACTTCTCGCCGAACAGAGCCATCGCCCCGGCCGCCTTCGCCTCGGCGATCGGCAGAATGCGCGTGGTCACCTCGAGGTTGTCGCGCACCGCATTGTTCGCGATCTCCTCGAGTTCGCCACGGGTTTCGGGCGAGAGCGCCTGATTCCAGGCGAAGTCGAGGCGCATGTAGCCAGCCTTGTTGTAGGAGCCGGACTGGTGCGCTTCGGAGCCCAACGTCTGGCGCAGGGCCGCGTGCACCAGATGAGTCGCCGAGTGCGCCTGCGCAGCCGAGTGGCGGTACACGGGATCGACGACGCTGGTGGCTGCGGCACCCACGGAGACTTCGCCGCTGCTGACCTGCACCGTGTGGCTGATCAGCCCCTTGACCGGGCGCTGCACGTCGAGCACCTCGAGGTCGAAGCCGTTACCGACGATGGCGCCCGCATCGGCGGCCTGACCACCAGACTCTGGATAGAGCGCCGTCTCAGCGAGGATCACCTCGGCGATGTCACCAGCGAACGCGCGATCGACAGCATGCCCGTCCACCAGGATGCCCAGCACCTTCGAGTCGGTCTGCAGGTAGTCGTAGCCGGTGAAGACCGTCTCCCCCGCTGCGCGCATCCCGGAGTACACCGAGAGGTCAGCGAGTGCCCGCTTCTTGGCCCTCGCATCCGCCTTGGCTCGCGTGCGCTGCTCCATCATGAGTTCGTCGAATGCAGCGCGGTCGACTGTCAGACCAGCCTCCTCAGCGATCTCGAGGGTGAGGTCGATCGGGAATCCAAAGGTGTCGTGCAACAGGAACGCGGTGTCACCGCGAAGCGCCGATGCTCCCTTCATCTGCGTGTCCTCGACGGCGAGGTCCAGGATGGTCGTGCCGCTCGCTAAGGTGCTGCGGAAGGTCTCTTCCTCCGCGACGGCGAGGCGAGAGGTACGCTCCCACTGCTCCTCGACGTCCGGATATGCGTCGCGCATCGCGAGCCGGGATGCGTTGAAGAGCTCAGGGAAGCTCATGCTGTCGACGCCCAGCAGGCGCATCGAACGCACGGTGCGACGCAGCAGGCGGCGCAGGATGTATCCGCGCCCCTCGTTGCTCGGACTGACACCGTCCGTCATCAGCATCAATGACGAACGCACATGGTCGGCGATGATCCGCATCCGCACGTCGTCGGGGTGCTCCGCCCCGTAGCGCCGTCC
>JAYTXO010000423.1:0-2789 GCA_043742905.1 Microbacteriaceae bacterium
GGACGCAGCCTGGGGCGATCAAGCTCGCATCGGTCGGCTGCTCGACGGGGCCGACATCCTGGTGAATCTGGCGGGCAAGAGCGTCAACTGCCGCTACACGGAGGCCAACATGGCCGAGATATTCCGTTCGCGGCTCGCGACCACCGCGGAGCTGGGCCGTGTGGTCGGTATCATCGACAACCCGCCGCCTCTCTGGTTCAACGCGAGCACCGCCACGATCTACCGGCACGCCGACGACCGGCCGATGACCGAAAGCGGCGGCGAGATGGGCACCGGTTTCTCGGTGAACGTCGCGACCAGCTGGGAGAAGGCTTTCTTCGACGCGCCGCGAGATGGCGTGCGGCAGCTCGCGTTGCGGATGGCGATCACGCTTGGCGACGGATCGGCGCTCGAATCGCTCGTCCGACTGGCGCGACTCGGATTGGGCGGTCCCCAGCTGGGCGGTAAAACCGGCGGCGGCAACCAGCACTTCAGCTGGGTGCACCTCGACGACGTGTTTCACGCCATGACCTTCCTCGAGACGCATGAGCTCGACGGCCCGGTGAACGTGAGCTCGCCCAACCCGGTGACCAATCGGGAGTTCATGGCGACACTGCGCGAAGTACTTGGGGTGCGGTTCGGTCTCCCGCTGCAGGAATGGATGCTGCGGCTCGGGTCGCGCGTCATCCAGACCGAGACCGAGCTGATTCTCAAGAGCCGCTGGGTGTTGCCTCAGCGACTGACCGAGGCCGGGTTTGTCTTCCAGTTTCCCGAGCTTGAGCCGGCGCTGCGGCAGATCCTGTGCGAGGAGCCCTCTCTCGTCACCTGAGGCACCCGCGCGCATGGGAGAATGGCGCGTTATGTCTCCGCGTGCGCTGCAGTCCCTCGAACCAGCGTTCACCGACCCCGCGAAGATCCGCAACTTCTGCATCATCGCCCACATCGATCACGGCAAGTCGACGCTCGCCGACCGCATGCTCGGCATCACCGGCGTCGTCAGCGACCGGGACATGCGCGCCCAGTACCTCGACCGCATGGACATCGAGCGCGAGCGCGGCATCACCATCAAGAGCCAGGCCGTTCGGATGCCGTGGGCAGTCTCGACGGGCTCGACTAGCGACGTCTTCGCGCTCAACATGATCGACACCCCCGGGCACGTCGACTTCACCTACGAGGTGTCGCGCAGCCTCGCCGCCTGCGAGGGCGCGATCCTGTTGGTGGATGCCGCACAGGGCATCGAAGCGCAGACCCTGGCCAACCTGTACTTGGCGCTCGATAACGACCTCACTATCATCCCGGTGCTGAACAAGATCGATCTGCCAGCCGCGGATCCCGACAAGTACGCCAAGGAGCTCGCCAGCCTGATTGGCGGCAAGCCGGAAGACGTAATGCGGGTCAGCGGCAAGACCGGTCTGGGTGTCACCGAACTGCTCGATCGCGTCGTCGAATTGATCCCGGCGCCGAAGGGCGACCCGAACGGTCCCGCGCGGGCGATGATCTTCGACTCCGTATACGACACGTACCGCGGCGTCGTCACCTACGTGCGCATGATTGACGGCAAGCTGAGTCCGCGCGAGCGCATCCAGATGATGTCAACCAAGGCAGTGCACGAGCTGCTCGAGATCGGTGTGAGCTCGCCTGAGCCGACCCCGACGAAGGGGCTCGGTGTCGGCGAGGTCGGTTACCTGATCACCGGAGTGAAAGACGTCAGACAGTCGAAGGTCGGCGACACGGTTACCAACGCGGCGAAGCCGTCGACGAAAGCGCTTCCCGGTTACACCGACCCGAAGCCCATGGTCTTCTCGGGGCTGTACCCGATCGATGGCAGCGACTACCCGATCCTGCGCGAGGCTCTCGACAAGCTGAAACTGTCGGATGCTTCGCTCAACTACGAGCCTGAGACGTCGGTTGCCCTCGGCTTCGGGTTTCGCTGCGGCTTCCTCGGACTGCTGCACCTCGAGATCGTCACCGAGCGCCTGGAGCGCGAGTTCGGCCTCGATCTGATCGCCACGGCGCCGTCGGTACCGTATGAGGTGACCACCGAAGACCAGAAGCACTACACGGTCACCAATCCGAGCGAGTTCCCGACCGGCACGAAGATCGCTCGTGTGAGCGAGCCGATGGTGAAGGCCGCGATCCTGGCCCCGAAAGACTACGTCGGCACCATCATGGAGCTCTGCCAGACTAAGCGCGGCAGCCTGCTCGGCATGGAGTACTTCGGCGAAGACCGGGTCGAGATCCGCTATTCGATGCCGCTCGGCGAGATCGTCTTTGACTTCTTCGACCAGCTCAAGAGCAAGACGGCCGGGTACGCTTCGCTCGACTACGAACCGAGCGGCGACCAGGAAGCGGACCTGGTGAAGGTCGACATCCTGTTGCAGGGCGAGGCCGTCGACGCCTTCTCGGCGATCGTCCATCGCGACAAGGCCTACGCCTACGGGCTGCTGATGACCGAGCGCCTGAAGAAGTTGATCCCGCGCCAGCAGTTCGAGGTACCGATCCAGGCCGCGATAGGCGCTCGCATCATCGCGCGCGAGTCGATCTCAGCGATGCGCAAGGATGTGCTGGCGAAGTGCTACGGCGGTGACATCACGCGTAAGCGCAAACTTCTCGAGAAGCAGAAGGAGGGCAAGAAGCGGATGAAGATGGTCGGCCGCGTCGAGGTTCCTCAGGAAGCATTCATCGCCGCTCTCTCGGGCGACGTCGAGGGCAAGGACCCGAAGAAGAAGTAGTTTGATCCCCGCCCCGAATCCAGGCGCGGGTCGTCTCGATTACCTGTCTTGGCCGGGGGTCATCCCTTCGGCAGGATG
>JAYTXO010000424.1:0-7179 GCA_043742905.1 Microbacteriaceae bacterium
CTGGGCGGCGAAGAGGACCACGGCGGCAACATCGCCTCGTTCGAGGAACTCGTCATTGGCGACCCTTCGATGCAGATCAAGTCGGGCGTGCAGTGGGGCCTCTTCGGCGCCGCCGTCATGCACCTCGGCACCCAGCGGGCGCACGAGCAGTTCCTGCCCTCGATCATGAGCCTGGCAACGCCCGGAGCCTTCGCGATGACCGAGACCGGCCACGGTTCGGATGTCGCCTCCATCGGCACCACGGCCACATTTGACAAGGCCACCGACGAGTTCGTCATCGACACCCCGTTCCGCGCCGCCTGGAAGGACTACCTGGGCAACGCCGCGAAAGACGGCCAGGCTGCCGTCGTGTTCGCGCAGCTGATCGTGGCCGGCGTGAACCACGGCGTGCACGCCCTTTACGTCCCGATCCGCGACGGGGACGACTTCCTCCCGGGCGTCGGTGGCGAAGATGATGGGCTGAAGGGCGGACTCAACGGCATCGACAACGGACGCCTGCACTTCACCGGGGTCCGCGTTCCCCGCACCAACCTCCTGAACCGCTACGGCGACGTCGACGAGAACGGCCTGTACAGCTCCCCGATCGCGAGCCCGGGCCGCCGCTTCTTCACTATGGTCGGCACGTTGGTGCAGGGCCGAGTTTCGCTGGATGGCGCCTCCACCGTTGCCAGCAAGCTCGCTCTCACGATCGCGATCCGCTACGCCTCCGAGCGTCGACAGTTCGCTGCTGGCGTCGGCGACACCGAGGTTGTGCTGCTGGACTACCAGCGCCACCAGCGTCGGCTTCTGCCGCGCCTGGCGACCACGTACGCCATGTCGTTTGGGCACGACCAACTGCTCGAGAAATTCCACGGGGTTTTCTCGGGTCAACAGGACACCGACGAAGACCGACAGGATCTCGAGACCCTCGCCGCCTCCCTCAAGCCGTTCAGCACGTGGTCG
Source organism: Microbacteriaceae bacterium (assembly GCA_043742905.1). Taxonomy (GTDB): domain Bacteria; phylum Actinomycetota; class Actinomycetes; order Actinomycetales; family Microbacteriaceae; genus Lysinimonas. Next base: position 943 of record JAYTXO010000424.1, read on the forward strand.
GCTCTCGACATCATCCAGGAGGCCCGCGAGGCCTGCGGCGGAAACGGCTTCCTCGCGGAGAACCGCTTCACGCAGTTGCGCGCCGACCTCGACATCTATGCGACCTTCGAGGGCGACAACAACATCCTGCTGCAGCTGGTTGCGAAGCGGCTACTGGCCGACTACGCGCGACGTCTGGCCAAGCCGGATGCCGCGGCCATTGCCGCATACGCGGGCCAGGCCGCCGGTGCCGTCGTCAGCCGTTCGGGCCTCCGCGCTCTCGGCCAGCGGATCGCCGACTTCGGCTCGACCGCTCGCTCGGTCGGCAACGTTCGTGGTGAGGCCGCGCAGCGCCAGCTGCTCACCGACCGCGTCGAGGCGATGGTCGCCGCGATCGCCGGGCGTCTGAAGAACGCCGGATCGCTCAGCGCCACCGCGGCCGCCGCTCTCTTCAACGAAAACCAGAACGAGCTGATCGAGGCCGCGTACGCGCACGCCGAGCTGCTCGAGTGGGAGGCGTTCAGCGAGCGCCTTGGCACGATCGAACACGAGGGCAACAAGCAGGTGCTCACCTGGCTGCGCGACCTCTTTGGTTTCACCCTGATCGAGAAGCACCTGGCCTGGTACCTGATCCATGGGCGCCTTTCGGCCTCCCGTGCGGCTGCGATCACCGACTACATCGATGACCGGCTGCTGCCCCGGCTCCGTCCGCATGCCGTCGCGCTCACGGATGCATTCCAGTTCGCCCCGGAGCACCTGCGCGCCCCAATAGCGACCGGCGCCGAGCGTGAGCGACAGGACGAGGCGCGCGACTACTACGCAAAGCAGAAGGCCGACGGCACGGCTCCGGTCGAAGAGAAGGCCCGCGCCAAGCAGACGACCATCGCGAAAAAGAAGGTCGCCGTCGAGGTCGCGCCGAGCTAGAAGTAGGACCGCGCAACGTTCATCGGGCACTGAGTTACGGGCGCTATCTAGCTGCGGGGCACAGCGGTGGCCTTCGTGAGCGCGGTACTGAGCGCGGTAGCGAGGTTGCGGTTGATCCTGCCGAAGCTTGAGGAACTCGGCCGCAGCGCGCGACCGCTACTTGTTCTTGGCCCGGGTCACAGCATCCGTGTTGTTGGCCCGCTCGTTGCTCGCCTTTTTGGCCTGCTTGTCGTTGCGCTTCTCTTTGAGCGTTTTGGCTGCCGCAGTCTTGGGGCTGTTTTTGCGGGCTGACTTCTCGGCCATGGTTGAGCTCCTTCGTCGAGAGCCGCACTGACTCTATTAGCGCGAGACTACACCGGCCAGCAAGGCTCTCGCCCTGTGATCGCTCGGTGCGTGAGGGCGTCGGTGCGTGCGAGCGTCAGTGTGTGACAGCGAGGCCGACGGTGGCGAGTACGACCGTGAGCGGCGCGGCGATGAGACCGAGCACCAGGTAGCGCGACCAGCGCACCTCCACTCCGAGACCTTTCAGCCGCGAGTGCCAGAGCAGGGTGGCGATGGACGCCCATGGGGTGATCAGCGGTCCCGCGTTGACCCCGATCAGCAGCGCCGCGAGGCGCACGGGCGACCCCGCCACGGGCTCGAGCGCGAGGTAAGCAGGGAGGTTATCGACGGCGTTGGCGCCCAACATCCCGCTGATTGAGAGGCGCAGCAGCGCGCCCACGTCGGTGCCGGATCCCGCGGCCTGGCTGAGCAGCACCGTCAAGCCGAGCGAGTGACCGGCCTCCACCACGAGGAACAACCCGCCCGCGAAGAGCCCGAGCTGCCACGGGAGCAGGCTGAAGTGGAGTGCGGACGGTCGCCGGAACGCGAATGCGGCGGCGAGCAGGAGGGCGGCGACGGTCGCAAGGATCCAGACCGGGACGCCCGTGACGAGCAGGGGGAGCAGCACAATCAGCACACTCGCGCTGATCCAGAACAGCACGCGGTCGGCGGAGGGTGTGGTCGGCCCGGGTTCGAAGCGCGTCGCGAAGTCGCGGCGATAGATCGTGAACAGGATGGCGCACGGGACCACGATTGCTATGATCGCGGGCACCGCCATCAGCGCGACGAACCGGCCGGGATCCGAGAAGCCGAGCACGTGAAGCGCAAGCAGGTTGGTGAGGTTCGAAACCGGCAGGATCAGGGACGCCGTGTTTGCCAACCAGACGGCCGTGAGAGCGAAGGGGAGCGGTGGCAGGCCGTTCGCGCGGGCGACCAGTACGACGACCGGGGTCAGGAGCACGGCCGTCGTGTCGAGCGACAGGAACGCCGTGCTCATCACGGCGAGTAGGACGACGAAGAACCAGAGCAAACCCGCCCGCCCACGGGCGGCGCGCGCCGTGCGCTCCGCCACGGCGGCGAAGACGCCGGCCTCGGAGGCCAGCTCAGCCACCACCGTGATCGAGACGGCGAAGAGCAGGATCGGCCAGACGCGCTCTCCGACGGCCACGGCGTCCGGTACCGGAAGGATGCCGGTCGCAATGGCGATGCCACCGAGAATGAGAAGCACCACTCCGAGGATCGCCAGCCGCACGATGTCCATTCTGCGGGGTCGAACGTTCAGCCAGACACTACTGGGCGGCTGGTACTGTCCGGGCGTGGACTCTCAGGATGCGGCGCCCGCCCGGTCGGCGCCCCGGCGCCCGAAGCCGAAGCCGAAGCGCTCGCGATCGGTCCTCCTCTTCGCGCGCGACATCCTGTTCATCCTGCTCGCAGCGATTGTCGTTTCGTTCGTGGTCAAAACCTTCCTGGTGCGGTCGTTCTACATCCCCTCCGCATCGATGCAGAACACTTTGACGATCGACGACCGCGTGCTCGTTAACGAGTTGGAGCCACGCCTGACGCCGCTGCAGCGCGGCGACGTGATTGTGTTCACCGACCCGGGCAGCTGGCTTGCCGGTACCCCCAGGCCGCAGAAGCCGAAAGGGGTGGCGGGAATCGTAACGGGGGCGCTCGATTTCATCGGCCTTGCCGCCTCCGACAGCGACGACCATCTCATCAAGCGGGTGATCGGCCTGCCAGGCGATCACGTCGCCTGTTGTACCGCAGACGGCCGGCTAACGGTCGACGGCATCCCCATCGACGAGCCGTACCTGCGCCTGCCAGCCGGTGTGACTCGCGCCTCCTACGTCGACTTCGATGTAATCGTGCCGAAGAGCTCGCTCTGGGTGATGGGCGACAACCGCAACAATTCCGAGGACTCGCGGTACCACCAGTCGCTCCCGACGAAGGGCTTCGTTCCCCTGGCGGATGTCGTGGGCCGAGCCTTCGTGATCACGTGGCCGATCAGCCGCTGGACCTTTCTGGGCGACTACCCGTTGACCTTCGACGGCGTGGACTCGAGAGACCCGCGCTGAACCCGCCTCCCGTGGCCTACTTCGACCAGCCGTGCCAGTTGTCGATTCGGTAGGAGTCAGGTGTGAATCCGGTGGGGTAGCTGATTTCCGCGATCTCGGCGGTGGCAGGTATTCTGCGTATTGTGCTCGACTCAGAGATCAGGCTCCCCCCAGGGGAACTGCAACGCCTGAACGAGTGCGTCCTCGAGCCCATTCGGGTTCCCGCGGCCGTTCAGCCCCATGGATTTCTGCTCGCGGCACATCTAGACACCCTGACGATCTCGCACCTGAGTGACAACGTCGGCGCCCTGCTCGGCGCGAAGCCGACGGCATTGTTCGGGCAGCCGCTGGCGACAGTGTTCGGGATCCGAGCCGTCGAAGATCTCCTCGACGTTGTCGACACCCTCACCGTGTCGTCTAACCCGGTGCGGGTCCCCGTCGACGACGTCATGTTCGACGCAGTTGTCCACGTAGCCGGTGGGTTACTCGTCGTGGAAATCGAACCGCTATCTCCAGAGTTTGAGGGTCGGACCGCGACGCTGAGGGCGGCGTTGCGCCGACTCACGACGGCCAGCACCATCCAGGAGTTGTGGGATCACACGGCGACAGAAATCTCTAGGATCACCGGATTCGACCGCGTTATGGTCTATCACTTCCACCCAGACGACCACGGCGAGGTCGTCGCCGAGGTCGCTGCTGAGGGGATGGAACCGTACTTCGGGCTGCACTACCCGGCTTCGGACATCCCGGCGCAGGCGCGCGAGCTTTACCTGACAAAGCTGTCGCGGCTGATCGGGAGCAGCACACGGGAGCCCGCAGCTCTTCTCGCGGACGCGAATACCGTGGCCCCGGAAACGCTCGATCTCAGTGGCGCAGAACTGCGCGCAGTGTCGCCTCACCACCGCGAGTTCATGCGCAACATGGGACAGGCGTCCACCTTCTCACTTTCGATTGTGAGTGCTGGTCGACTCGTCGGCATGATCACCTGCGCTCATCGCACCGAGCGGCGGATTCCCTATGCCACGCGCGAGATGCTTGAAATCTTCGCCAACCAGATGGCCCTCCACCTCGCGGGAATGCGCGAGATCGATCGGCTTGAGCGTCGCGACCGGATCCGCGACATTCGCGGCTCGCTGGTCGCGCAGCTCGCGCTCACGCTCGACATTCCGAGGGCGCTGATGCGCGGACCGATCACCCTGCTCGACCTGGTGCCCGCCGCCGGCGCCGTTGTCTATGTCAACGAGGAGTTCCACCGCATCGGGGAGGCGCCGAACGATGCAGAGCTCGTCGAGTTCACGACGGTTCTTGCGGCAAATCACGGGTTGAAGTTCAGTAGCAACGCGATCCGTCTCGACCACCCCGAGATCGCGACAACGGTTCCGGATTTCGCGGGCGCCCTCGTGCGACCTTTCGGTCACGGTCGCGGTTTCATTGCCTGGTTCCGGCATGAGATCGCCCAGACCGTGGAGTGGCTCGGAGACATGTCTCCCACGAACCGCCTCACGACGCTGTCGCCGCGAAACTCGTTCTCATCCTGGACGGAGGACGTCACGGGAACGTCGGCCCGCTGGGGCGGGGTCGAGCGCGAGGTCGCCGAGCTCTGCCGCGACCTGGATTCCGTGCTGCTACGGCGGGTCGAATCTGAGCTGGCCGAGCTAGCCCTCCGGGATGCACTGACCGGATTGCCGAATCGGCGCCTGCTGATGGATCGCCTCGGACAGGGCATCGCGCGGGCGGAGCGCCAGGCCCAACTCGCGGTGCTATTCATTGATCTGGACGGCTTCAAGAAGATCAACGACACGCACGGGCACGCCGCTGGCGACGACGCGCTGCGGTTCGTCGCGCGTCGCCTCGACGAGACCGCGCGTCGTGAGGACACAGTCGCCCGCCTCGGCGGCGACGAGTTCGTCGTGCTGTGTGAGAACACCTCTGCTGAGGAGGCGGCTGGGATCGCGCAGCGGATTCTCAGCTCCCTCGCGAACGCCGAGGATCCGGCTCCGGCGTGGTCAATCGGCGCGTCGATCGGGATCGCGATGGCCACGCTCGATGTCGGCGCCTCCCAACTGCTCAGCGCTGCAGACGCGGCAATGTACCGCGCGAAGTCCGCCGGGGCGAACCGGATCGAGTTCTAGCAGACGCCCTTGGCGGCGAGAGGCGTCCGCGCGCAACGATGGATCGTGCTCATTCCGACGTCCGCGGATTCTTCTAGATCCAGTCGTTGCGTTTGAACAGCACGAAAAGCAGAGCCGACAATCCGACGATGAGAGCCACAGAGCTGACGAGACCCGGAATCTGTCCGAACCCCGGGTACGGGACGTTCTGGCCGTAGAACCCGGTCACCGCGGTGGGCACGGCGATGATGGCCGCATAACCGGTGACCTTCTTGGTGATGACGTTCAGGCGATTGCCCTGAATCGCGAGATTCGTCTCCAACATGCTGGTCACGAGATCACGGAGGGTCTCGGTCCACTCGCTGGCGCGCAGCACGTGGTCGTAGACATCTTGAAAGTAGAAGCCCATCTTTTCGTCCACAATGTGGAGATCGCGGCGCAGGAAGGTGTTCAGTACTTCACGCATCGGGAGGACCACACGCCGCAGCAGCACCAGGCTTTGCCGCAACTCGAAAGACCGCTTCTGGATCGCCTCCTGATTAACCCTGCTCAGGAAAAGTTGATTCGCGAGATCTTCAATCTGCTCATCCAGTTGCTGCACCGCGTCGAAGTGCCCGTCAACCAGAAAATCCAGCACGCCGTGGACCAGAAATGGCACCCCCGAATGCGCCAACTCTGGCGCGTCATCCCAGCGAGTGATCACGTCGTCGATCGGAATGGACTCGTCGCGACGAATCGTAAGCAACGCACGTTCCGTGATAAATGCCGCGATCTCATTGACCGTGATCTTGGCCGTCGCGACATCGAAACGAGTGGAATAGGCCGATAAAAAGAGATGGTCGGGATAG
>JAYTXO010000425.1:0-2509 GCA_043742905.1 Microbacteriaceae bacterium
CGAAGTCCGGGATGCTCCGTAAGACCTCGCTGATGCGGGTCGAGCACGACGGGGCGTACGCGGTAGTGGCGTCGCGGGGCGGGGCGCCGAAGCATCCCGTCTGGTACTGGAACCTGACAAAAACACCTCTCGTCGAGTTGCAAGACGGTGCCGAGAAGCACGACTACCTAGCCCGTGAACTCAGCGGCGAGGAGAAAGCGGTCTGGTGGGAGCGAGCCGTCGTGGCCTACCCGCCCTACGCCGACTATCAGACCAAGACGGATCGACAGATTCCGGTGTTTCTGCTGACGAAGGTCGATTCACGCGACTAGTGCTTGCGCAGCAGCACGCTTGACACCGTGTGGTCGACATCTTTGCGCAGAACGAGCGAGGCGCGCGCCCGCGTTGGGAGCACGTTCTGCTCCAGGTTCGGACCGTTGATCTCGCGCCAGATGGTGTGGGCACGCTCGACGGCTTGGGCCTCGCTCAGCGCGGCGAAGCGGTGGAAGTACGACTTCGGGTCGGTGAAGGCGCCCTGTTGTAGGCGCAGGAAGCGGTCGACGTACCACCGCTCGATATCGGCGGAGCGGGCATCCACGTAGATACCGAAGTCGAACAGGTCGCTCACCGCGAGCCGGCCGGTCGTCGGCGGCTGCAACACGTTGAGTCCTTCGACAATCAGGATGTCCGGCTGGTGTACGACGATCTCCGCGTTCGGGACGATGTCGTAGCTGAGGTGCGAGTAGAACGGCGCGCGAACCTCGGGGACCCCGCTCTTCACCCGGCTGACGAAGCGCAACAGTGCCCGTCGGTCGTAGCTCTCGGGGAACCCCTTGCGCTGCATGAGCCCGCGGCGTTCGAGCTCTGCGTTGGGGAAGAGGAAGCCGTCCGTCGTCACCAGTTCGACGCGCGGGGTGTCTTCCCACCGGCTCAGCAGAGCGCGCAGTAGGCGAGCGATCGTCGACTTGCCGACCGCCACCGATCCCGCGACCCCGATCACGAACGGCGTCTTCTGGGACGAATGGCCGAGGAAGTCGCTGGTTGCCTCGGCGGTCGCGCGCGCGCCGGCCGCATAGAGGTTGAGGAGCCGGCTGAGCGGCATGTAGACAGCGGCAACCTCGTGGAGGTCGAGCGTGTCGCCCAGACCGCGGAGCCGGACGATCTCGGTCTCGGTGAGCGGCTGCGGCACGCTCGGGGCGAGTGCCGCCCAGCTGGCGCGGTCAATTTCGAGGAAGGGCGTCTCGCCGCTCTGCGTCCCGAGATCGCTCATCGCCCACAATGGTAACGGGATGGCGGGGATGGCGGGGTTGGCGGAGTTCGGCGGAGTTCGGCGAAGTGCGGCGAAGCGGAGGTCGCGTGTGCCTGGCGGCACCGAAGGGGCGGCCGCGCATCCAGCACGTACACTCGGGGGCATGTGTGGCATCGTCGGATACGTCGGACCGGGTAGCAGCGTAGACATGCTCTTGGGCGGGCTCAAGCGGCTCGAGTACCGGGGGTACGATTCGGCCGGCGTCGCCGTGATCGACGACGCGGGCCGACTCGAAACCCGCAAGCGGGCGGGCAAGCTGGGCGTGCTCGTTGGTGACTTGGCGGCATCCGGACTCCGTGATGGCCACACCGGCATCGGCCACTCCCGCTGGGCTACTCACGGTGGACCGACCGACGCCAACGCGCACCCGCACCTCGGTGACGACGGCAAGTTGGCGCTGATCCACAACGGGATCATCGAGAACTTCGCCGAGCTGAAACAGGAGGTGCTCGACGCCGGTGGCGTGTTCACCAGCGAGACCGACACCGAAGTCGCAGCCCTGCTGGTCGGTGCCGCATACCGAGAGACCGGCGATCTCACCGAGGCGCTCCGCCGCGTGGTGGCTCGCCTCGAGGGCGCGTTCACTCTGCTCGTCTTGCACGAAGACGTGCCCGGCGTCGTCGTCGGCGCTCGCCGCAATTCGCCACTCGTGATCGGACTGGGCGATGGCGAGAACTTCTTGGGGTCGGACGTCGCGGCCTTCGTCGAGCACACCCGTCACGCGCTTGAGATCGGCCAGGATCAGATCGTCACGATCCGGCCCGATTCGGTGCTGGTGACCGACTTCGCCGGGGTCCCTGTCACCCCGAGAGCATTCGAGGTGGCCTGGGACGCCTCCGCCGCCGAGAAGGGTGGCTGGCCCTCCTTTATGAAGAAGGAGATCAGCGAAGAGCCCGAGGCTGTTGCCAAGACCTTGCTCGGCCGTCACCACGACGGCATCGTGACGCTGGCCGAGCTGGACTCGCTGCACGATGTATTGGGCGAGATCAACCGGATCGTCGTGATCGGCTGCGGCACCGCGGCGTACGCCGGAATGCTCGGCAAGTACGCAATTGAGACCTGGGCCCGCATACCGGTAGAGGTGGAGCTCTCGCACGAGTTCCGCTACCGCGACCCGGTGCTCGACGCCCGAACCCTCGTCGTGTCGGTCAGCCAGTCTGGTGAGACGATGGACACGCTGATGGCCGTGAAGTACGCCGCCAGTCAGGGCGCGCGCACGCT
>JAYTXO010000426.1:0-4080 GCA_043742905.1 Microbacteriaceae bacterium
TTGCGTGAACGGATCCGGGCCGGGAACGCTGACGGGTTCGCGCAGCACTTCGCCTTTCACGATCACCGTGGGGGTCGGAGCAGCCTTGTCCGATCCGCCACCCCGCGTGGCGAAGAAGCCACCACCGGCGATGAGCGCGACGATGGCTGCGATGGCCTGCGGGCGCCGGATCATGGCGGCGAGCCCTGATCGCCGGGGCGGTCCGGACGGCGGCGCACCGGCTGACCCCGACGGTGGTCCCGAGGGTGGCCCGCCAGCCGATCCAGACGGTGGTCCCGAGGGTGGCCCCGGCGGCGGCCCGCCTGCTGGCCCGGACGGCGGCCCGCCTGCTGGCCCGGACGGTGGTCCGCCTGCTGGCCCGGACGGTGGCCCGCCAGCCGATCCCGCGGGTGGTCCCGACGGCGGCCCGGACGGTGGTCCGCCTGCTGGCCCGGACGGTGGTCCCGAGGGTGGCCCCGGCGGTGGGCTCATGGCAGCATCTCGAGGCGCCGCTCGTCGACCCACCCCACCCAACCGTTCTCGCAGACGATGCGCGCCCAGCCGTTGTCGACCTGTTCGACACGGACCTCGAGTCCTGCGTCGAGCCGCGCGCCGGGTGGCATCGACCCATCAGGTTGCGGCCATGCGTCCAAACCCTCCGACGGAACCCGATGCGTCGGATCCCACATTGCGCCGTCGGTAGTGGTCTCGACGCCGGCTGGGTCGGCCCAGTCCGTGACCGGCTCGGCCATGGCGGCGGCGACCGTTGTCATGGGCGGCGCGCCCGCGAACCTGGGGTTTCGACGCTGCGCGAGCGTGGAAACGGCGAACTGCACCGCGACGCCGAGCACCACGCCCAGTATCGCAACGGTGCCCGTCGGATAGAGCACGGAGTACTGCTGGAGCAGCACGACGACGCCGATTCCGCTCAGCACGCCGGCAACGATGTTCCGTGTCACTCTCATGCCGCCACCGCCTTTCGGCTGCCCCGGAGCGTTGCGGCGATGTTCGCGAGTCCGACGACGACGAAGCCCGCGGCGACGAGGCCGACGGGTGTGGTGAGCGGCGAGCCGCCCACCTTGATGAGCACCGCCCCGTCGCACGTCGACGCGCCGTCCGAGACGCCGTGCACGCGGTACAGGCCTGCGCCGTACCGGGCGTAGTCCTTCACCTTCACCGCCCGGTTCCACGTGTTGTCCGTGGACTGCCCCTTGGCCACGGTCCAGCGGATTCCGGCGTATTCGAGCTGGATGCGGTAAGCCCCGATCTGACTCGATGACCGAGCTTGCACGGCGACCTCATCTGACTCCTCCACGTCGATCGCGTCGGAGGGTGAGCTGGCTGACAACGGTGCGACGTCTTGACCGTTGACGGTCGCGGTGCACGGTCCGGTCATCGTCGCCCCTGCCGGCTTTGCGGCGAGGGCGAGGCTGACGAACATCGCGAACCCGAAGGCTGCGAGAGAACGCCGTGAACTCATGCCACTCCCTTCATCGGACGCGCACTCGTTGCGCGATGCCGCTTGTCTCGATCGCCACCTCGAGACCGTTCGGGTCACTTGGCGCGCTGAGTCTCGCGCCGAACGATCCGAGTGCCGTCGAGACGGTGGTGCACTCGACGCCCCAGGAGGAACGGATCACCACGTCCGCGCCGACGATGGGATCGTTCCGCTCATCGAGCACCTGGCCACCGACGTCGACGCGACCCTCGAGACGGTCGAGCACGGCCTGCACGGCAAGGCGCGTGCCGCGCGCAGGCTCGGGCTGTTCTAGAGACGACCGATGGTCCACGCAGAGATGATCGGCGGCCGTCATTAGCGAACCGTTAGCCGGCCGCAGGACGGGCCCGAGCGCGCCAACTACGCTGCGCGAGCGCGGGGGTGAGCATGGACCGGGGCGGCGACGTTGAGGGGCGCGGTGGGAGCCAGGCACCGCGCCTGTCGAGGCCGACCGTGCTGCGCGATCGGTTGATCGAACGCCTCCTTGCTCGCTGGACGTCACCGGTCACGGTCGTCACTGCCGGCGCCGGGTTCGGAAAGACGACTCTCGTCGCGCACGCGGTCACCGAGAACGAGCTCGACCCACGTGGCTTCGATCGCTGGATCACATGTCGGCGCCACGACACCACGGCGGCATCGCTCGCCGCGGCGATCATGCAGGCGCTCGGCGAGCCGCCGTTGCACGGTGGGGCCATTGCGGACGGTGCCACCCGCATAGCCGAAGCAATCCACGCTCGGGCACCTCTCCACGTGTGTCTCGTCCTCGACGACGTGCACCACCTCGAATCCGATTCTCCCGCAGTCGCGCTGCTCGGCGACCTGATGGACGAGCTACCCAGCAACGGCCATGTCGTGCTCGTCGGGCGTACGGATCCACCGGTGAACCTTGCGCGGCGGCGAGCTGCGGGCGATGTCAACGACATCGGCGAGCATGAGTTGCGGTTCACCGACGATGAGGCCCGCGCGTTCGCGGCCATGCGAGTCGCCACGCCAGGTTCCATCGCGGCCGCCGGTGGATGGCCTGCGCTCGCTGAGCTCCTGGCTACGACGAATCGAACGGTTGCGGTTGCCTACCTGTGGGATGAGGTGTTGAGTCGCTTCGACGAAGAGCGTCGCCGAGCGCTCGCGATGCTGCACACGATCGGCGGCGCGGACAGCGAGGTGCTCTCCACGGTCCTTGGTCGCCCGGTAGATGTGCGCGAACTGATCCGGGCGATGCCGATGGCCACCATCACCGACGACGGTCGGGCCTCGGTGCACGACCTCTGGGGTCCGGCCTTGACACGGTTTCTCTCGTCGGAGGAGCGGCGCGCCGGATGCTGGCAGGCTGCGGTCGCCACTCGGGCGCGCGGTGAGTTCGCGTCCGCGGTGCGCCTGTTCGCGGCGGTGGGGGCGCTGAGCGAAGTGCTCGAGCTGGTGCGACGCGTGTGCGCCGATTCACACCCGTTGATACCCGGCGAAGTGTTGCGCGATTGGTACCGGGCGATCGTCGACGGTGGGCTGGGCGACACCGCCGAGGCCGCCCTGCTGGCCGGCGCGGTGCGAAAGCCCGCCGACCCGCTCGGGTCGATTCCGTTCTTCGAGCTCGCAGTCAACCGTTTCGCCCAGCGCGACGACGTCGACGGCGAGATCTCCGCCATCTTCCATCTGGGTCATATCGCCTGGTGGCACGAGGACTACGACCTGATGATCCGCCTCCTCGAGCGCGGCACCCAGCTGGCTGCGGCGGGTTCCGACCTGGCGGCGTCGATCGTGACGCTAGGTCCATTGGTGCTCGGTGAGGTGCTGGGCGACGCCGATGCTGTGGTCGCCGCGGCCCGTTCGTCACGGCGCGAACATCAGCACTCCGAGATCGTCCCGCTCACGGACTTCCTCGAAGCTCGAGCACATCTGACCAATGGTGATCCGCGCGCCGCGCTCGCACCGGCGACACGTGCGTGCGAAGCTGCGACACCCACCATGCGGCCACCCGCGGAGTTCGAACGCCTGTCCTGTCTCTGGGCACTTGGCCACCGCGACGAGGTGGTGGCCCGCGTCGACTCGGCCATGGCTGAGCTCGACGAGGTCGGCTGGCTGCACAACCGTGCCGCCAACGGTGCACAAGCGGCGCTGTGGCTGTGCACGGCAGGACACGTCGCCGCGGCCCGCTCGATGCTCGACCGAGCGAATCTCGTGCGCGATTCAGCCGGGGCCTGGGCTCGTGCGCTTGTCTCGCTGGCCGACGTCATGGTGCGTCTCGGCACGGGCGACGAGCCCGGCGCAGCCACGGTCATGCAGTGTGAGCTCGCGGCGCGACCGCTCGCGGACCCGTCGGTCGTTCGCGCCCACCGCGCCTGGCTACCCCTCAGCTATGTGCTCGCACCCGAAGCACGGGGGATCTGGGACGCAGCACCGCTGCGGGGCAGTGTCGCGCAGGGCCGTGTAGCCGGCCGGGCGATCGTCGCGCTGCGCGACGGCGCCCCCATTGACTCCGAATCGCTCCGTGGCCTCGACCTGGCGGCGCTCCGCGCACAGTTACCCGTGCCATGGCTTGCTGACCTGGCGACGTTGTTCGCGGCCCAAGGCCAACAAGGCGACGCCGAGGAGGTGCTCCACGGCGTCAA